>JBGSSQ010000350.1:0-10056 GCA_041736975.1 Gammaproteobacteria bacterium | reverse complement strand
ACGGCTCATAATGTCCCCAATCACGTTTTTAGTGACGGCATCTGGCTTAATAATCGATAAAGTACGTTGGCTAACCATGAAAATCTCCCACATTGTTCAAATGAATCGACCATTATACGCTGTTTTACGGCGTTGAGAAAGGGGGAGAGCGCCTCATCGCGCCAATTTACTTTTTTTCTTCCGTCATCGCAAGCGCAGCGTGGCGACCCAGGAAGCAATAACTAGAGAGGACTAGCACTGCGCCCCCTGGGTTGAATTGGGTTGTGTCGTTATAGTTAATTTTTCCTGGGCTGTAAAAAAAATTGGATCATCATGGCAGCTTGGTATTGCATGCCTTTTTTAACGCATCCAGGGCTAACAATACACTGTGCGTTTTTACCGCAGGAAGTTCGAGCGTAGTTAAAACCATCTCAGGCGTTAACTTAAGAACTTCAGCCAAGGACTTATTTTTGGCTTCAGTGGCCAACCAAGACGTAGCAGCAATAGTGGCACAAGAGCCTTGCGCTTTAAAGCAGATAGCCTCTATGTTGCCAGCATTAATTTTCACTTGAATTCGCACACAATCACCACTTTCAGCACAGCCAGCCCTACCAGTACTAACCTCGGGATCACTTTCTGCAAAATGCCCCACATTTTGAGGATTGTTAAAATGAGACCTCACTAAATCACTATACTTTTTGAGGCTAATCATGTTTCCTCTCTTCCCATACTGGTGATATATTTCTCAATCGCGTGACCCCCTGTTGAATCACTTCAATGGCATAAGCGATTTCTTCCTGAGTACTAAAACGACCGAGGCTAAAACGCAATGAGCCATGAGCTCGCAACGCTGGGACGCCCATGGCTAATAAGACGTGTGAAGGCTCTATTGAAGCCGAAGTGCATGCAGACCCATTGGAAACTGCAATATCTTGAAGTGCCATCAATAATGCTTCACCCTCAACATAATCAAAGCCCACATTCAAATTATTTGCCACACCTTGCTGCTCAGCTCCCTGCCAATGCACCGACTCTAACTGGTCTATGCCTTGCCATAAGCTGTCGCGTAATTTTTTTATCCTGGTCGCATCCTCATTAAATTCTGCTTGTGCCAAAAGAAATGCTTCCGCCATCCCTACAATCAAATGTGTAGGCAACGTTCCGGCTCGCATCCCCCTTTCATGCCCACCACCATAAATAAGCGGCTCAAGATGAACACGAGGCTGACGTCGAACATAGAGTGCACCAATTCCTTTAGGACCATAGGCTTTATGGGCAGATAAAGATAATAAATCCACGCCCATTTTCTCAACATCAACGGTGACTTTGCCAATACTTTGAGCAGCGTCACAATGCAGTAAAATACCCTTTGGTCGTGTAATAGCTGCATACTTAGCAATATCTTGTATCACACCAATCTCATTATTTACCTGCATTAGTGAAACTAACAAAGTATCGTTTCTCACAGCGGCCGCCAAGGTCTCAGGATCAATAATTCCTTTTGAGTTTGGTGGCAAATAGGTAATTTCATAGCCTTCTTTTTGCAAAGCTCTACACGGATCCAATACCGCTTTATGTTCTGTTTGTGCGGTAATAATGTGCTTGCCTTTACGCGCATAAAATCGTGCAGCACCAAAAATAGCTAAATTATTCGACTCAGTGGCCCCCGAAGTCCAAATAATTTCATCCGCTTGAGCACCTATGACAGTAGCCACTTGCTTACGAGCCATTTCAACTGCTTCACTGGCTTGCCAACCATAACTGTGACTAGTCGAAGCCGGATTGCCAAAATTTCCGTCCCGCTCTAAAAAGCCTAGCATTTTTTTGGTGACTCGCGGATCAACCGGCGTTGTTGCCATATAATCTAAATAGATTGGAAGACGCACTAGCTCTCCTTCGATGTATGACCATCGATTGAATTTAAAATTCCACGCAAAATTTGAATTTCATTTTGCTCAACGATGGCACGGTTAAATAATCGTCTGAGTCTTAGCATTAATTTACCAGGGTTACTCAGCCTCAAATAACCGGTATGGATTAACAATTGTTCAAGCCGCTCATAGAATTGCTCAACTTCTTCTGTTGTCACTAATTTTTCAATATTCTTTTCATTTTCTTGGCCTGAGGTTGCATTCGAGCCTAAGCCCATACGAAGCTCGTACGTCACAATTTGAGCTGCAGCTGCAACATTCAGCGAACTAAAGCTTTCTTCGCAGGGAATATTAAGATGATAATGACACAAGGACAATTCCTCGTTTGATAAACCTGATTGTTCATTACCAAAAACAAAGGCCACCCGATTTCCCGATGCTAGAAGTGGCTTGATCTTTTCAACGCACTGACGGGGATCACTCAACGGCCAAGGGACAGTGCGCTGGCGAGCGCTAGTACCCACCACAAAGTGACTTTCGCCCACGGCTTCTCGCAGACTATCTACGACCCTAGCTCGTTCGAGCACATCATCAGCCCCAGCCGCGCGGGCTGTAGCCTCAGCATGCGGGAACTCTTTAGGGCGGACCAAAACCAGCTCCTGCAAACCCATGTTCTTCATGGCACGCGCCACACCACCGATATTACCGGGATGCGAAGTAGACACCAATACAATGCGAATCTGATCCAACAAACTATCAATCCCCCATAAAAATCATAAGCATTAGCGCAGTCTAACAGAATCCCCTACCGTGAGTAAAAAAATATTTGTGCGGGCAGGGCTTATCACCCTATCTTTTAAATGATACTACGCAATTGTTTAAATAAAAAAGCAAGGTACCATTAACCATTATGGTAGGAACTCAACGACACTGCAAATTATTATCAGCCCTACGGATTGGCTGACAAAAGCCACACATCCAACTAACCTAATATTTAACAGGAGTAACCACAATGGAAAGCAACGATCATTCAAGCCAATACACCATAATTGCCCAATGGGGATTCACCTTAATGGAGCTGATGATAACTGTGGCTATTATTGGCATTATTGCAGCTGTCGCCATACCATCGTACCTAGGCTATACACGACGAGCTTATTATAGCGAAATCATACAAGCCACGGGACCTTACACCTTGGGAGTCGCTGATTGTTACCATATTTTAGGCACATTGAAAGGGTGCAATGCAGGTTCTCATAGTATTCCACTACCGATAACGGCAACAACTGGAAGAATAGCCTCGCTTTATGTGACTGATGGGGTGATTACAGTTACGCCAACCGAAACAAATGGGCTGCTTGCGAGTGATACCTACATACTGTGCCCAACCGTGAGTGATAGTGGGATCACATGGATCTCATCAGGCGATGGTGTTGCCAAAGGTTACGCCAGTTAAGCCTCAGCAATTCATTACTGCAAGGAAATTACTTTGGACACTCAGGTAATAGACAATGGGTTCGCCCAATATTTAATAGCGTCAGGCTTGCTTCAGCAAGCGCAGGCCAAAGCCGTTCTTACAAGCAATTTCCCCCATAAAGATTCATTTATTTTTACCCTTATTCAAAAAAACCTTATCCCCAACCATCAGCTGACTAAATGCATTGCTGAATACTTTAAACTGCCTTATCTAGACCTAGCTGAATATCACTCAACCATACAGCCTAAATTCACTTTAGCCCCCCCTCTTGTAGTACAACAATACGCATTGCCATTATTTGAGCAAGAAAACACATTACACGTCGCCGTCATAGACCCCACTATTTCAGAGTTGAATGAGCTAATTTTTCTCACTGAAAAAAAAATTCAACTAGTCGTTGTAGATGCCGAAAAAATGTGCAATTTTTTGGATAATATGGCTTATAAAGACCTTAATAGAAACATAGAAGATATCCATAGCAAGGATGACAGCGCTAATTCACCGGTTGTGTTTTTTCTCAATAGGATTATTAATGAGGCCGTTAAAATGCGATCTTCTGATATTCACTTTGAGCCATTTGAATTACTATACAGAATACGCTTTCGCATTGATGGCATGTTAACAACAGTGGCTAAACCGTCTATTAAAATGGTTGACCATATCACCGCACGACTGAAGATTATGTGTAATCTTGATATATCTGAACGTCGCATCCCACAAGATGGTCGTTTTAAGTTAAAATTCGGAGACTTAGACTCTATAGATTTTCGAGTCAATACCTGTCCTACACTTCATGGTGAAAAAATCGTGTTGAGAGTATTAGAATCTAAAAAAGAGTTTATCGATATAAAATCTCTTGGCTTTTCCGAAGATCAACAGCTCCTTTTCATAAAATCAATTAAACGATCTCAAGGTATGATCTTAGCAACAGGACCAACTGGTAGCGGAAAAACCATGACCCTCTACTCCGCACTTAATTACCTTAATACTGTAGAAAGAAATATCTTAACAGTAGAAGACCCTATAGAAATTGAGTTACCTGGCATTAATCAAGTTCACATTAATGTTAAAAAAGGTTTAACCTTCGCCCTAGCATTGCGAGCCTTTTTACGCCAGGATCCAGACATTATAATGGTCGGTGAAATTCGCGATCTTGAAACAGCTGAAATCGCTGTTAAAGCGTCTCAAACAGGCCATCTTGTTCTATCCACACTACACACTAATAGTGCAGCTGAAACTTTGGCACGCTTAGTCAATATGGGCATACCTGCCTATAATATTGCAAACTCTATCTCACTTATTATCGCACAAAGATTGGTGCGCCGACTATGTCAGTACTGTAAAGTTAAGATAGACATGCCTCTATCTGTACTACTGGAGCATGGATTTTTCGATGATGAAATAAGCTACTTAACCCTCTATGGCCCTAACAGTATGCCATGTTCAAAATGCCACCATGGTTACCACGGTCGCCTTGCAATTTTTGAAGTGCTACCGATTTCAGAAAAGATGGGTAGACTGATTATTGAAGGCTGTAGCACTATCGATATATCTAAACAGGCTAGAGAAGAAAAAATTTATGATTTACAGCAATCTGCTTTAGATAAAGTCCGACTTGGCTTGACAAGCCTATCAGAAATTAATGGAATTATTGAACACCATGAAAATAAAACGTAAACCTATTTTTATTATCAAAAGAAAAATATCAACAACAGAAATCATACAGTTTACAAGCCACCTAGCCACAATGATTTCTGCAGGAATCCCTTTAGTCAAAGCCATAGAATCCATAGCACGTATTCAGCCGAATAAACACATGGAAACTATTTTGATATCGATAAAAAATGCAATTAGCCAAGGCGCTTCCCTCTCAAATACTCTTAAAGAATACCCAACTGCATTTGACTCACTCTATTGCAACCTTATTCGCTGCGCTGAGGAGTCAAGCACATTGGACACAATGCTTTACCAAATGGTAAAGTATCTTGAAAAATCACAATTACTTAAGAAAAAAGTCAAACAAGCTTGCACATACCCTGTAGTCATCATGGTAACATCCTTATTTGTTTGCAGCATTTTATTATTTTTTGTTGTCCCACAATTCATCAACATATTCAATGCTTTTAACGCACCCTTACCCTTTTTCACCCGTATAATTATTGACTCATCACAAAGCTTTAGACGGTATTCGCATCTTCTTCCTATAGCCATAGGCATGGTATTTTATTGTATTAAAATTTTGAATCGATACTCCACCTGGCTTGAGTCTTATCTTGATAGTGCAAAATTAAAATTGATAGTATTTGGCCCTTTAATTACAAAATCCATAATTGCACGTATCACTAGAACGTTATCAGTAACCCTTGGAGCCGGAATGCCCTTGGTAGATGCTTTAGCCTCTGTCTCTAACAATGCTAATAATTCTGTCTATAAAGATGCTCTGCTAGCAATTCGTGAAGCGGTAATGACTGGTCAATGCCTAAACACAGCGTTCACTAGTACAAATCTATTCCCTGTATTGGTAACTCAAATGCTGGCAGTAGGCGAAGAATCCAGCGCTGTTGAAGACATGTTAGACAAAATAGCGACCCATTATGAAGACGAGGTTGATGATATTGTCAGTCATCTAGGCCAACTTATTGAACCGATTATAATGCTAGCTGTTGGCTGCATTGTAGGTTGCTTTGTCATTGGCATGTATATGCCACTATTCAAATTAGGCTCATTACTTAATTGATTTATTATTTCAATTACAGCAGTTTAATCGGTAGAACCACTACTGTTACTTCCTGGTGTGCGTGTTTTGCCTGGCGGATAGTCGTCATCATCATCACCCATATTGTTAGTATTAAATCTTTGATCTTTGGTAGGGAGATCTTGCACAAATACCGTAGTCACCTGCCCATAAGACACCTTTTGAAAATCCTCGCCCACTTGCGTTTCTGAATCTTGTCCACCACTTTTTTTAAGATCCTCTTGAATTTGCGATAAAGCATATTTTGCCCTAAGACTTTGCCGTCGCAATGAACCCGAAGGTTTAGGGGATTTTCTATATTGCTCAATCTGCGCTGTATCTGGCTTTGGGGACTTTCCACCCTGCGACTGACCGCTAATTTCTGCTGCAGAAACGGGCACAGGATTTCGCAATTGCACTTTACGCATTAATTGAGGTGAGCTGGGGTAAGCTCCTAATTCAACAGGCGCAGCCGCTTTTCTTACCTCCGCTGGCGTAATTGGTGGGCTAGGAGTATGAGACGACCCCATTGTATCCCCAGATTTTATGTATGGTTGAACACCCAGACCGCTTAAGGACAATAATGATCGGGGGCTACCAACCTTACCGCTGCTTGTACGCAGAGAATCTTCATTCTGCCTTGGACTACTTACCTGATTACCTGCCGCTCGTGGACTATCGTTTGGGGTTGTAGCTTTGCTCCTTGGACTTCTGGGACTTCGACCACCGCTGGAAATCGATAATGACCTTCGTGATTGTTGTTCTGTGACTGATCCGCCTCTAGGCCTGGCTGCTGTATTACTCTGCGCCGCTGGGTCAGATGGCTGAAAATATCTATTTTTAGTACTTGAAGCTCCCGGCTGTGCACCCTGATTTTTTTTATTAGCAGCCCCCTCCAGCCGTTTACTAGCCGATGAATCAACCGTAGTTATTGGCGGAGCAAGAGAGTAAACACCATTGAAAGTCTCAACTAGCTTATCAAAAGCATAAGTAAACCCCACCTTAGAGCCGCTATCGGATATACCCGCTAACTGCTGAATGTTTAGTGCATGGGGATTAATACGCCCACAAGCAATAAGCAAGTTATAGGAAAATGTGTGAATTGGCGAAAGTGTATCAGCATCACTAGTCGGGTGTATGCACATAACTTGAGGAATATGTTTATTGGATTCATTCAATTGGTTCAAGAGTTTAGTGATATGTGTAGGGAGGTCCAAATTTCCTTTTTGATATTCACTCAGTACCTTTTCCGGAATAAATTGATAATTTTTTCCAAAGACAAAATCTCTCAAGGGAATATAAGGTGAATTTTTCCACCAGGCATTAATTTCTATTAACAAGGATAGAATTTCATCGACAGCCTCGTCATTAGTCTTAAAAACATTGCCTAATTTTGGCAGCATATATTTGAATATTGTTTCAATGCTATCACAATAAAGTTTTGCGACGTAAATGCACTCCTGCTCAGTAAAAACTTTATGCAGCAACAGTTCTTCTAGAACCATATAGGTATAAGCTGAAAGATCTTTGAACTGGTATGTGTACGCAAGATCAGGAATATTTATGCAGCTATTATGTTCTTGGAAATCTGGATGGAATTCTAGAACTCTCTTAAAGATGTCCCCTAGTGTGTTCTCATATAACTTTCTACCGCGCTTATTCACTTTATCGTATTTTGCGTGCTGATCTCTATTTGCAACAAAATAAGCGTTGATATTACACAGTAACTGTTGATCATTAAAATTGATCAAGTTCATAACTGGAAATCCGTTAGGGTCTCCTATAGCACCACCAGAAAAAGCGGCTGTGATCACGCCCTTCATTAAACTAGTGTTGCTCAAATCCGCAGTATTATCTGTAGAGGCATCATCACTTATAAACTGGTCTATAATTGATCGATTTGGCACTAGCACACCATCTTTAGCAGCATGGCAACAATAATATAGCCTTGCATAACCAATCAGTTGGTCATTGACATTGTTAACGTGTGGACCACCGAACATATCAGAAATAAAATGAGAATCGATGGCTAGAACCTGACTGCCTAAATCAAGCATATCTTTTGTATCGTCAGGGCTTTGCAGGATACTCAACATCGCCTTTATCTGTAGCAAGATACCCTTGGATGTTCTAAGGATTTCAGAGATGAGATGCTGCGGTGTGCCTGGCGTTGTTTCATTACTTAGAGAAGCATCCAGATGAGGTGTCGCCTCAACTGGACGTGGTGATTTAACGGCTTTTCTTTCTTCCATAAACCCTCTATAAATTCAACTGGTAGCGATCGTCTTTACCCAAGCTGTTAGCGAGTGCGTTGAAAACCATGGCCAATAACCTCTCCAAAATCATCATAACTATCACTATCACCCTGATTCGCTAGCAGTTTTTGAGAAACATCTTGATCCATTTTATTGAGTGCTCTACTTATACTCCACAAACCAAACTGCAGCCGGATGGTTTTAATTAAACCATTGCTCGATCCTGCATAAGCACCACCCGCCATACCGACAATAGCTGCACCCGTAGTAGCGCCTATGGCAAATCCACTTTTTGCTGCAGCGGGCCCTCCCACTATTGTCACGGGACCAGCACCTGATAAAACACAAGCTACAGCCGTCGCAGTAGCACAAACGATAGAACCAATAATAGCGCTTGCTACTACGAATAAAAATTCCTTGATACGGCCTGAATACATTTTTTGCTGGCAACATTTAACCATATTGGCTTTGACTTCAGCTCTGTCCACTCCATTGTTTATAGCCTCTGCTGCGCACCTGAGCTCATTCATCATCCCCAAAATCATATTGTTTTGACTGATGGAACTTTTAAATTCAGGACTATTCTTATCACCTAGGATATTGAGTGTATAATCCACTCTTAACTGCTCAAGCATAGCCAACATGACATCTTTCAGCTCAGAATCATCTATGGCTCTAATTTCAGACTCTGCACAGGTATGTTGCACTTGAAGAATGTTGTCTCTCGCAGTGGTATCCTGACAACTATGAGTAAACGATAAAAACTCTTCTTGAAATATTCTCCAGTCAAACTTTAAATTCAAGCCTTCGTCAACATCAAGAATACCTAAAACCCCATTGCGCTCACGAAATAACGACAAACCATAAGGATTATAATCAGGATGTTCCCAATGATCCCATTCAGATAAGACTTGTTCACAGTGCTCTGGGCAACGCTCTAGTAGCAATTTAAGGATATCCCCGTAGCCATAATATCCAGTAATGTACAACGATCGGCTAAGTCCGGGAATTTTCTCTTTTACTTTAAACTCATCCGCCGTCAACCTGGTAATCAAATCTTCTTTTTTATGAGCACAAGCTAATGATAGGGGCGTCTCACCATCTTTATCTGTAACCTCTAAGAGGTCAGTACCCGATTCCAACATATAGTTTCGGAGCATCAGTAGATAATTAAAAAACTCTAAATGCTTAGGAGATTGATCATACGCTGTTACCGCCTCATGAATGACACTATTATTTTCAGCAAACTCACCCCTAACCTCAGCGCTTAAGGAGGTTAGAGCTTGAAATAATTCCGTATCACATAAAAAACTAGCCATGAGCAGTGGATATCGCCCCAAAGAATCACTTTGATTTATTTGACTCTTTAAAAAATCACTGGGTTGCCAGACTTTAAGCCCTAGATTTTTCGGAAACCAATCTAAACTATTCTTTTGGGCTATTTGATCTGGACTCAAATTTAGCCCTAGAGTGGACATGACCATCAAAACGTCTTTAAACTTAATAGCCTGGATGTACTCAACTTGATTTTCGAGATCCTGATCAGCATTCGAATCAAGAAGATGGAGGGTAGTCAAGGCGTCTTTGCAATCAATTGCAGCACATAATGCGTCAACATGACATCTACTATAATTAAGTAAAGTGTCAATGACACACTTTTTGTACTCCCAAGCTTTTTCAATAATTGGAAATAAACTCTCAATCTGATTTTGAGAGTCTAGATCAGCAATAGAATCAAAT
>JBGSSQ010000319.1:0-1658 GCA_041736975.1 Gammaproteobacteria bacterium | reverse complement strand
GGTGAAAGTTGCTTTTGCGGAGTTGTAGAATGCGATGCTTGCTGACTGCCATCGTCAAATTGCGGTGATCCAATCGGATCTGGCTGTACTTTAGAATCTGTTGGATTTTGCCTAATGGCTACCGGTGATGTTTTTGCTGGTTTTGGTATAGTCGGGATTATTTCCAAGGGTTCTAACAAAAACACCGGTAATTTAGCCAGCCAGTCTTGCTGAAAATTCTTATTGAATTCCGATTGCTCTGCTAATATTGCCTCTACCGCTACTCTTAGCATATTCTTAATCTCAACAGGGCAATCTTTCACTGCTTTATTGATGATGTCTTCTTCGGTTTTTCTTTTTACTATGACTTTTGCATTCATCACTGTGCTTTTTCGCACCATTTGGCCTTCCATCCCTTGCTCTTTCTCGCGCTGAATTTTGATTTCGTTGGTCATATAACCTAGAAATTGCATTAAATTTCGATGATTATGGTTATGCAAATCAATAGCAGCGATAATAGCAGATTGAATGCTTTCAAAATTCTCAACTACTTGCGTAACAATAACCTGATTTTCTTGCATAGCCGTCCTCCGATAAGTGCGCCTATTTTGCAGTACAAAAAAGGAGTATGTCAACAAAAAAAGCTCAATTGTAGCAATTGTGGCGATTATCTCAAGCCCCCAACTGTCATTGTAGGCGAATAAGGGGGGGGGATGACGACAAGGGGGCAATGGCAACGAGAGGTATTGTACCAGTTCACACGACACAACTCGTCTGACACAACTCACCTGTTGATCGACATCTCATTCCTGGTGTGCCATACTGCTTTTTTGTAATTGATGAGGCTTAACGTGTCTTACGAAGTCCACGATTTTATCAGAGAGGCTCTAGCCAAAGGCGCTTCAAAAAATGCTATTAACACCGCGCTCAACCAAGCAGGCTGGCAGGATGCTGAAATTAAATCAGCTTTAAACGCCTTCAGCGAAGGGCTAATTGTTGGCCTTCCGGTGCCTAGACCTCAAAGTTACACCTCCGCTAAGGAAGGTTTCTTATACTTGCTGTTGTTTGTCACACTCTACATCAGCGCCATCAATTTTGGATCGTTGCTCTTTAGCTTCATCAACATGGCTTTTCCAGATCCTTTAAATGAGTACTCAGAAGTCTATTCCATACGTTTTGCAGTTTCATCACTCATAGTGGCCTTTCCAACCTTCTTGTGGCTAACGCTGTCAATGAATAAAGCCATCACATTAGACCCTAGAAAACAATCTTCAAAAATCCGTAAGTGGCTGATCAGCATTACACTGTTTATTGCTGCCACAATTATTGTTTGCGATCTTATTGGTTTGCTAGTTGGTTTCTTAGGTGGTGAGTTGAGTTTACGTTTCATACTAAAAGCCGGCACTATTTTCATGATCGCCGCTCTTGCTTTTGGCTATTACCGATGGGACCTAAGCCGATACGATGGAGGCGCGTAAATGGGCATGAAATCTATTGGGATCATTACCATCACTCTCGTTGCGATAGCCATCACCGCTGGCCTTATTATTGTAGGCTCACCGACTTTAGAACGGCAACGTCGTTTTGATGCACAACGCGTCAATGACTTATCTCAAATCGCCATCGCCATCGAGATCCATGTGAAGAGAACAGGCAACCTACCAGCATCGCTTGAAGCT
>JBGSSQ010000315.1:0-6502 GCA_041736975.1 Gammaproteobacteria bacterium | reverse complement strand
TTTTGCCTACATTGCCGTGCTGAAAATCTCAGCGCTGTGGTTACCAACAAGACATTTCGCTCTTGCAGCGGGATTAACCACAGCTTGTGCCATGGCAACGGGTATTTTCACCGACCTTTATTTAACCAAGTGGGTGAACCTCATTGGCTACGAAGAAACACTTCACTACGCTGTACTCGCCGGCATTTTATTGGCCGTCTTGATATTTTTAGCTTTGCGCAATCGCCCTCGGCCAGAGCACGCACACCGCATGCCGCCGTACCGCAGTAGCTTTCCTGAACTTTTCACCGGTTTACGTGTCATTTTTTCACGTGCACAAACCTGGTATATTGGCGCTGTGGGGTTTTTACTTTACCTACCAGCCTCGGTATTTATGGATCTGTGGGGCATCCCCTATTTTCAAGATGCTTATCAACTCACTTCCGAGCAAGCAGGCCGCCTGATGATGATGCCCTTCATAGGCTGGATTATCGGCAGCCCACTCTCTGGCTATATCTCTGACACCATTGGTCGACGACGCCCGTTACTTCTTATCGCGGCCTGCGCCGCTTTAATACTGACCCTGCTTATCCTGTATGCACCTAACGTGTCTTTTTTAATGCTAGAAGTCTGGTTGTTTTTATTAGGGCTATTTTGTGGCACTCACCCGCTAGTCTTTTCTATCATTCGCGAAAACAATACCAATCGCTTAGCGGGCACGGCAACCGGCACCACCAACTTTATGATCATGATGGGCGGTGTTATTTTCCAACCCATCATCGGTATGCTCCTGCACTGGCATTGGGGAACCCATGCCTTACACCAAAACGGCGTACACAACTACACAGCCGCCGACTACCGCGCCGCTCTCTCGGTCATCCCCATAGCCCTAGCACTCGCTATTCTACTAACCCTACGAATCAAAGAAACCTACTGTCAATTACCAGAGGACTAACCTCGTCATTGCTAACGAAGCGTAGCAATCCGCAAAGAAATAACCTTCCCCTCTACGTGATTGCAAGCGAAGTGTGACAACCCAGAAAAAAATAACTATAAGGTAATGGTATTATCCCATGCGTTGAGAAATGCCGTCTCGTTAGCGTTATTTTCCCTAGGTTGCCACGCTTCGCTCGCAATGACGATAAGCCGCCCCCCACTAGTTGCAAAACCGTTATTTCATGCTAGGATGGCTCAGCGACTCTAGGCGTCTGCTAGTTATTCCCTCAGTACCTCAATAAAGGAATAAATTCCCACGCCTGGCAAGGACTAAGGACAGCTGCTACTAGCGCTGTTCCCCATAAGTAAGGACACACAATGAGCGTTTATACTATCACTGCCATAATTTTGACAATGGCTGTTTTTGCTACCTATATTAATGAACGCTTCATTAAGCTGCCCACCACTATCGCCATTATGGGGTCCTCTATACTCCTATCGTTAATGCTGATTATCCTTGGTCGTAATGCCCACACAGAATTAGAGCAAATTATCACGCGTGAACTCGAACATTTAGATTTTCATAGTCTTCTGATCAATGGCATGCTCAGTTTTTTATTATTTGCCGGATCATTGCAGGTCGATGTTGCGCACCTCAAGCGACACAAATGGGAAGTAGGCGTTCTCGCAACGCTAGGCACTATTTTCTCTACTTTCCTAGTGGCATCACTCATTTATACCCTCTTGCCTTTGTTCAATATTCATCTCAGCTTTATTTATTGCCTACTCTTTGGCGCCCTTATTTCACCTACAGACCCCATTGCGGTTCTCGCCACCTTCAAACAACTCAACGTCCCCAAGCAATTGGATGTTAAAGTGGCTGGGGAATCCCTATTCAACGATGGCGTCGGTATAGTCCTATTTCTCTCGCTGTACCAATTAGCTTTTTCTCACCGTGAAATCACCTTCCAAAGTATTAGCCTACTCTTTTTACAACAAGCCATAGGTGGTGCTATATGCGGTTTGATCTTTGGCTTCATCATCACTTGGTTAATGAAATCCGTTGATAACCACAAAATTGAAATCCTCCTGACGCTGGTGGTCACCACAGGAGGCTATGTACTAGCCAATACCTTGGGTGTCTCTGGCCCACTCGCCATGGTGACTGCTGGTATTTACATCGGTAATAGTGGCCGAGAGTTCGCCATGAGCAAAAAAACCCGCGAAAGTCTTGATGCATTTTGGGAATTGGTGGATGAAATTTTAAATACGGTATTATTTCTGTTGATTGGTTTTGAAATTCTTATCATCGAATCACGCGCACATGATTTATTGGCAGCATTATTGGCTATCCCTGTAGTGCTTTTTGCACGCTTCCTCACTGTCTCAATCCCAATGTCTCTGTTCAAGTTACGCAAAAAATATGCGCCTTATACCATCAGTATCTTAGTCTGGGGCGGACTCCGCGGCGGGCTTGCGGTGGCACTTGCTCTAGCGCTACCACAAAATAAACATCGTGAATTGATATTGGTGATGACTTACGCTGTTGTCATGTTCTCTATTCTAGTACAGGGACTCACAATTAAATCTTTAGTGGCAAAAAGCAATCAGTAGACTGGACGTTGCTTCTGGCGGCGCTTAGTGACGCTCAGCTTAGCTTGCTCCTCAAGAGGAAGAAGCTTCATCCTAACAAAGACCAACACTGCTCAAAAATTCCTTGTGTGCCATAAGCTCTTCTTCAGAAGCGGCAATGACCGGTAGCGTATGTTGACGAACGACTGGCGTAATAGAGACAGCCTCAACCACCTCCGCCACAGATGATGAAGATTCACCAAACATAGTCACCTGGCCACCGGTCATAGCCAAATACACGTGAGCTAGCAACTCCGCATCCAATAAAGCACCATGAAGCTGCCTGTTAGCGTTATTCACATTGTAACGTTTACACAAAGCATCCAAACTATTTTTCTGGCCTGGGTGCATGCGTCTTGCAACAGACAGAGTATCTAATACCGTGCTGTGCGATTCAATTTTTTGATAACGGGGGCCAGTCAATTTGAATTCATTATTCAAAAAACCCACGTCAAAGCTGGCATTATGGATAATTAACTCTGCTCCACGGATATAATCAATAAAACTATCTATAAGATGCTCAAAACGCGGTTTATCTTTAAGAAATTCATTGCTAATGCCATGAACTCGCATCGCGCCAGCATCAATTGTTCTACCAGGATTGATGTACGCATGAAAATTATTACCGGTTAATCGCCGATTAATTAATTCTACGCACCCCACTTCAATAACCCTGTGCCCATCTTGAGGGGAAAGTCCTGTGGTTTCGGTATCAAGTACCAGTTGTCTTGTCATCAAAAATGTCCTGTTTCCTAAAAAGAATCAAAGCAGCAGTTCATCAATAGCCTCATTGGCTAATTGATCAGCGAGTTCATTTCCTGGATGACCGCTGTGGCCTTTGACCCAATGCCAGTCAATCTGGTGTCGCCCTGCTTCCGCGTCAAGTTGCTCCCATAAATCCTGATTCTTCACGGGCTTTTTCGCGCTATTGCGCCAGTTATTTTTTTTCCATCCCGCTAGCCAAGAGGTGATACCATCACGTACATATTTAGAATCAGTGGTCAGCTCTATTTCACAGGCCCGCTTCAGATCACGCAATGCAGCAATGGCAGCCATCAATTCCATTCGGTTATTGGTCGTTAATTTCTCCGCCCCTTTAAGATGCTTTTCTTTATCACCATAACGCAGCACAGCACCCCAACCTCCAGGACCAGGATTGCCACGACACGCGCCATCTGTGTAAATATGTACTTTCATCAGGGCAGAATACCTCAAAGTAATAGAGCTGTGAAGCCGATTTCTTTTAGAATCATGAACAATGCTAAGGATCAGAACGCTTCGAGGTGTGAACTTTGTTGGTACTGGGTTCGGTAATACGCCCGCCAACACGCACCAACTTTTTCATCACTTGCGTTCTAATCGCTGTAAAAGGCACAACCCTTTTTTTAGCCACAATTAAATGCGCAGCACCCAAATGGGGCCACAGTAACTGCCCCACCGGCTCAAGAAACAACAATCGCTTTAACCACGCTTCGCTGGGTATAGGAGGCCGCTGTGCAACACTATTATGATACACAATTTGAAATCCGGCATGACTGAGCC
The DNA here is from genome assembly GCA_041736975.1 of Gammaproteobacteria bacterium. Taxonomy (GTDB): domain Bacteria; phylum Pseudomonadota; class Gammaproteobacteria; order JAIEPX01; family JAIEPX01; genus JAIEPX01. The sequence continues at coordinate 2,413 of JBGSSQ010000315.1, read as the reverse complement.
AACGCCTAACTTGTCCTGCACCATGAAAATGTGCCGACTCTAACATCACATCGTGAGGGCGAAAAAGTTTTGCTAAGCGCCATGAACTCCAAGCATTATAACCTAAGATGATCAGGTGCCCTTCAGGGATTAAGAGGTCATATACCGCTTTTAGCAAAGCTTGAGGATTCAATAATTCATCGAGGGTGTGCGGCATCAATACCAAATCTATACTTTGCGACAAAAATGGCAGAGCCTCAAAATCGGCGGCCACAGCGGAACCTGCAAAGCCGGGTAAATTTTCATCGGCCAGGCGTATGTGGTGATTAATTAAACTATTTTCCAATAGATCATAGTGCAGTGGCCCACCCAACTGAAGGAGATGGTAGCCAAAATATCGCGGCAACATGGAGGCCAATGCCTTACGCTCAGCCTCTAACAAATAGCGACCGTGCGGATGGTAGGCCCAGTGATCCATTCTCGGAAAAGCCGAATTATTACCCATTGTCTTCCCAGATTCTATTCAACTTAGTTGTCGTTCCCTAAAAAAAAACAGGAACCGCCACTGATCTTACACATTACAGAGTAAATAGTCGACCATACTAGCTGGATTATTCAGCCCCACCCTCTCATTGATGACTTGTGACAGCATGTCAGTCTTGGCTCACATAACTACAGTGCTTTTCTGCATTGATTTTTATGATAAATACCTGTCTAATTAAATCCAAGCAATTGCTCTATATTCAACAGAAAAGAGCTAGATTCTTCTGAGCAGATGCTATAAACTTCGCTGATCTTTACAAGGGAGATTGCCAATGCAGATGGGAATTATAGTCGATGATCAAAATTACCGCCAACCCTTACTTGATGGTAACAGATCGTTCGAAAGCTCACCGCTCTCCTCGCTTAGCTCCAGCAGCTCAGAAAGTAGTCCTCGTTCTGAAGATCCTTTTGAAAAAATACCTCAAGACGACTTATCGATACTGATTGAACAATTGGATAACATGAGTCAACAATATTATACCAACCTCTGGGAGGTCAATGGTCCGTTGTGGCAACTCTTGAAGGATCAACATACATTGCAACACAATCTAGAACTTTTCATGCCCGAACTCTCCGCCTTGAACCGTAACAGTTCTCCTGCAAAACGTTTAGCGGACTTGGCGATTTTATTTGTTCAGAGCATACCGAGTCAGAAAGACTTTAACCTTAGCACTGCCACATTCCAACTCTCTACTTGCTCAAAAGAGGAAAATGAGGCATTAACGAAAATGCTCAATCTCATTATAATGAAGCTTGACCAAGCAATGACACTCTGCGTCCAAAGTGATCACTCATCTTTACTTGAACAGTCTCAGATTGGCGTGCTCCAACGCCACATTCAGCAGCAAACTGCGGCAAATCCTCATGAGCCTAATGGTGCTAAGCTCAAATCAAGCTTTACAAAACTCCTACAATTAATGAGCGAAAGTCAATTACAACAATTTTTTAATAGTATAAAAGATACGAATCCGACAGCCTTTGAGGCATACAATGACAACATGCTTCGTCATGACGCTACGCAAAAGATTTGCACCATCGGCGACGATGACGAAGCAACGGCCGCCTATAACGTCTTCAACGATCTACTCAATGGTCGAAGCGATGACTTCAGTGTACTCAATAACGCCTACGGCCCAGCAAACAATAAAGCACAACGTGCCGATGATATTCGCAGCAGTGGACAAACGCCATACCAGGCGTGCAATGGAATAGTCCTTAACATTCAGCGACTGTGTGCAAATGCACCAGAGCCTAATCAAATTTCAAAGCCATTGTACTGGAAAGCCGTATATGGTCTTGCCATAAATTCTAATGCTTTCCATCCATATCTACGGCAATTACGCAACCTCCCGTTAACGCCACAAGCATTGGCTGATGTGACCTTGATGCTAGAAGCACTCCACGGGTCTACCCACTTACTACTTTCTCAGGTTGATCACGCCGCGCCGGTGCAAGAAACGGTCAGCCACTTTTACGACCAAGTACACAACGAAATCCACAAGTACCTCTACTTTACGAATGAAAATTTAAAACGCCTAACGCGTTACTTTGACGTCAATCTTGGCAAAGATAAAAGCAACTACATCGATTTTATTGATCAATTAAGCACCCGATGTGCCGATAATCACGACAATCTACTACCTGAACACAAGAGAAAACTGGCTGGGCTAATTTGCCAATTTGCCCGCAACGAATTAGGTCATGTTAAATTCCAAGCTGAATTGAAAAAAATGTCTTCTCATTATAGGCCTAAAGGAATATTTAAACGTATAATAGCCTCTTTAATAGCCGCATTCACAGGCGAAAGAGGAAAATTCAGTGCGCTGCAAACACAGTATAAAGACATCAAGAAATTTGAAAGAAAAATTCTACGCGAGTTTAGACATTCGCG
>JBGSSQ010000314.1:0-2418 GCA_041736975.1 Gammaproteobacteria bacterium | reverse complement strand
TTCACCTCATTTCCTCAAGTGACTTTTCTGCAGACGAAAAACGTTCTTGACTGGATTTTCACCAACTGACAGTTTGATCCATCGGATACTCTGGTTTAGGATCACACTCAAATTCTTGCTCTAGATCTAGCTCTATTGGATAATCACTTAGGCTGACAGGTGAGCTAGAAAAATGGGTAACTGTCACATCGGGTTTGAACTACTACAAAACAGTCGGACCAATTTTCTATCTTCCACAGCAGTCACAACAAATAATTATATCATTTGCACAATAATGGGGTAGAGAGATTTCCACTCGATGCGCGCATCCCGCTATCCAACATATCAGCCATAACTTCTTTTATTGAAGCTTCATCAATGATGCCCGCTCTGCGCATAAGCTCAAGCAGCTCACTAACTAAATCGGTCGTGATATCAAATTCAGACTCATTGATAACCTGATATGAGAATTTTGGCACTAGCTCACCATCATCTTTTTCAATTGACATGATTTTGATATCAGATAAAAGATATCTGCAATGTTTCGCAACATCAGCGCGAGGCTCTATTCCTTTTAGTCGAAAAACAAACTCACCGTTATCAGTACGATGAACAAAAAAAATACTTGCCATCCGATTCGAGGAGATCGGTATTTTCGATTCTTTTTTTTCAAGCGATCTAGATGATCTCGAAGGGCTCAAAAAACCTATATTTTCAATGAATCTTTTCATCTGCACTCCCCCTATTTAAAAAATCCTACAGTTACAACAATCATCTCTACCATGGGCCTCTACAGCGCGAGAGACAAATTCAGGCTGGTTTTCTATATCCAGCATTAGTTCTGCAAATCGGTCATCCTCAGCATCAAGTCTATACTTATTTTCTTGTAGTATTTCGTCCATATAATAAACTTTCCGACACCTTATGTATTCACCTCGATATCTGTCATAACGATAACTACAATAGTTACTGCCTCCTATAGGCTTGGACACAGCATTTGTGTAACCTGGCATTATGCCACATTCTATCAGGGCCCGCGTTATATCAGTTAACAACTCTTTCCATTGCGCTATCGTGAAACCCTCTTCAACAAAACGTTGCAATGAACAATAGATTGTAATATGACGCCCATGATCATATACCCCGGTCGCATCATCTTTGGGGCAGGTTGTCTTCAAAAATTTCGCCATCCCAAGAGAATACCTCATCATGATAGGAACCACCCTATTAAAAGTTACCCTTATGTTTTCATCATTCTGATCATCTATAGAAATATGAATTTTCCACCCTGCCGATTCCTCTTCTTTACCAAGTATTGAGCAATGTTTAACGGAAATCTGCGTATTATCGACCGGGGAAATAACATACTGCCCAACCTCAGTAGCCCTATCTGATCCAACTATACTTTCATAATCAATATTCATTATTATTTACCTAGCGTCACGTTGATGTACTGTCGATAACTCAGGGATAATGCTACCATGGTTTAACATCACAGTCAAATTTACGAGCTTTTAGCTTTTATGAGTTTTTTCCGTGTTAACTCGATGGTGACCATATGTAGGTGCTCTAAAGCTTAATGCTAGGTAATGATTCAAATATCTTAATTTCGCATACCTTATGATCTTCGCAGCATCACCTATTTGATCTTAGTTAGTTATTGATCGGAAATCGTGCGCGCTAAAATCTGTGCCAGTTGCTGTACCTGATCAAAACTCTGCCCTTACACCATCACACGAACCACAGGTTCTCTGCCGGAAGCCCGTAACAGTACGCGTCTGTTACGGCCGAGTTGTTGTTCGGTGTGGCGTAAGGCTTCTTGAATTAAGGCATTATTGAGATCAAATGCTGCTAGAGTGGGAATATTGAGGAGCACTATATATAGGAAATCCAAGTGCGACACGAGGTCGCCATCAAGAGTTGTTCTCACTCCTTAAAATAGAGAACCACCTGTGTCACCAGGTGAACCTACGGGCCTGAATAAAGAGCGGCCCGATAGCTAGGAAATCTTTATTCTGATGAGAAAGGCACCTTGCAGTTTGCAGATGTTTATAACTTAGGCAAAGAAGATTCAGATCAAGTTGAGGCTCGAGTACGCCAACGGGTGTTAAGTTTATTTAAGCGCCGTGCGATATTGACTGAAGAGCAGAGTGAAAATATAAAAAGCTGGAAAGGTAGCGGTGGATTTTCAGTCAATGCTGATGTGCAAATAGAGGGGAGTGATCGCCGAGGTGCAGAAAGGCTGATACGCTATTGTGCCAGACCGGCATTTTCGGGTGAGAAATTACGGCTGATTTCCACTCATCTCGGAGAAGCAGTCGAAGCGCCCAAGATGGAGAGTGCAAGAGCGCCACCTGAAGATTATCCAATAGAGCTAGATCTAGAGCAAGAATTTGAGTGTGATCCTGAACCAGAGTATCCGATGGATCAAACTGTCAG
>JBGSSQ010000238.1:0-3860 GCA_041736975.1 Gammaproteobacteria bacterium | reverse complement strand
TTGAAGCGTGCAAAGGTGCAGAAGACCTTTACTCTGCTATCGAGCACTACCAATCAGCGAAAAAAATCACATCAACGGCACCCGATGCATTTTTAAGTGATCTTGAGTACACCGCGATTCATCGAGATGAAAAATTCAATGTGTCACTTTATAAAGCTGTACTTTTTTGCAAAATTGCTACTGCAATTAAATGCGGCCAAATCAGTCTGGTTCATTCTTATCGATACCTTTCAATTGATTCTTATTTGATCAGCCTAAACACACAATCCGATAGAATAACCAGTAATTCTAGCCACGCTCATTGATGTACAAATAAAAAACCCCTCATAAAGCTTGATTAAAACCTCATGAAGGGTACTCTTATGTTCCACAACGAACAAAGAGAATCTAAATGTACCACAAAATACTTAAATATCCCAGCTTTCACGCGCTATTAGTGCATATCGATAATGAATTAGCTGACAATGTTCGCTCGGAAGCCTGCCCTTTCTGTAGTGGTCCCCTATACCAAGCCGACTACCCTCGTAGCTCTCTTGGATTACCCGCAGCATGCCGCGAGCATTATGATAGCCGGCGTAGCCTTTGCTGCGGAAACTGCCGAAAGCGTGTAACGACACCATCTGTACGGTTTTTGGGGCGTCGTCGTTTTCCGGCTGCGATTATATTGCTTATCGCGGCTTTCATGTCCGGTGCTTCAAGGCGTCGACATCACCAGGTAACTTGTTATTTTGGCATCACCATCAGTCTGCGTACATGGGTGCGTTGGCGGCGTTGGTGGCGAGACTGTTTTATTGGCACTGCTTTTTGGAAACAGGCTAAAGCTACCTTACCCGGCACAGCCATCGCTGGCCCATTCCCACGGCAACTTCTTTTGATTTTTCCAGGCCGTCTAAATCAGAAACTGGTAAAAGCCTTGCAGTTTTTAGCGCCAATGACAGCGGGCGTTTATCGCGCTGTCTAAAGGAGGGAATTATTCGCGCAGAGTTTGCATCTTTAGCTCAAGACAGGTATCCAGTAGACTCACGAACTTCTTAAACAAGCAGGAGTTTATATGAGCAACAAAAAGCCCGATGTTGGCACTCGCCAAGAACGGTGGGCCCGATTTCGCTTTTCGGTTATTGGTCCGCTCTTGGCAGCGCCTCCAGATAAAGGGCAATTACATATTGAGCTGGCTACTTTAGCTCAAAAGCAATGGCAGCATCCTATTACAGGATTACCGGTTAATTTTGGAGTATCGACGATTGAACGATGGCTTTATCAATCTCGCCATGAGAACGACCCTGTCGGTGCTTTGCGAACGAAACGACGTACAGATGCAGGGAGCAGTCACACGCTGTCAGCGCCATTAAAAATGAGCATCCAACACCAACATCGTTCACATCCAAGTTGGAGCTACCAGTTGCACGTAGATAACCTCTGTGTGATTGCAAAGACAACTCCAGAGTTAGGCGTCTTGCCGTCTTACAATACGATTCGTCGTTACATGAAGTCGAATGGTTTCTGCAAGCAACCGGGGCGGAAACGACGACATACAGAGGGCGCTATCCTCGCAGCTGAAAGGCTAGAAAAACGGGAGGTCAGAAGTTATGAAGTCGATCACGTGAACGCGTTATGGCACCTTGATTTTCACCATGGCTCACGCAAAATCTTAGGTCGTGATGGCAAATGGCACAAGCCCTTATTACTCGCCATTCTGGATGACCGCTCCCGTCTGATTTGTCATGCGCAATGGTACATGGATGAAACCGCTGAAACGCTGGTCCATGGGTTCATGCAAGCACTACAGAAACGCGCCTTACCGCGCGCCCTGATGAGTGACAATGGCAGTGCGATGACCTCGAATGAGTTTACTGAAGGGCTTGCGCGACTGGGTATTTTACATCAACCCACACTACCTTATTCTCCCTACCAAAACGCAAAACAGGAAGTTTTTTGGGCGCAAGTTGAGGGGCGATTGATGGCCATGCTTGAGGGTGAAGAGGAGATAACCTTGTCGTTACTCAATCAAAGTACTCTTGCTTGGATTGAGCGTGAATACCATCAAAAAATTCATTCCGAGATTGGCTGCTCACCGCTTGCACGCTATATAAAGGATGCCGATGTTGGCCGACCTTGCCCTAACACCGCAGCACTACACCATGCTTTCTGCACGCAGGTACATCGCAGGCAGCGTAAATCAGACGGAACGTTCAGCCTTGATGGCAAACGCTTTGAAGTGCCGTCGCAATACCGTAGTTTGGAGGTATTGCACATCCGCTACGCACGGTGGGACTTGGGCTCCGTAAATCTTGTCGATCCACACACCAACACGCTGTTAAGTATGATTTATCCGCAAGACAAATCAGAAAACGCGTCAGGTCAGCGTCGTGCCTTCACTAATTTCGCTGAACAAGAGCGCAACGAAGATCTTGTATCAACCGGTATTGCGCCTTTGCTCAAGGAGTTGATGGCAGAATACGCGGCCACCGGTCTTCCGCCGTCCTATTTACCTAAAGGAGGAGTCTTACCATGAGTAAGAAATTACTGGCTCTTTATGGTTTGAAATATAATCCATTTATCTCTGATATCCCTGTGGAGGCCTTGTGTGTCTACCCAAAGCTTGAAAATTTTTGTTGGAGGATTGAGCAATCTTTACTTCGTGAAGGTGGATTTGCTTTAGTGAGTGGTGATCCCGGCACGGGTAAAAGTGTTGCCTTGCGCGTTTTGGCCGATCGCCTTTCACGCGTACGTGATACACAACTTGGAGTTATCAGTCATGCCAACTCCAGACTCGCTGATTTCTATCGCGAATTAGGTGATGTGTTTTGCGTGCCACTCACGGCAAGCAATCGCTGGGCCGGGTTCAAAAATTTACGTGAACGATGGCTCACTCACGTTGATAGCACCTTGCTGCGTCCGGTGCTTATCATTGATGAGGCTCAAGAAATGTCGCCAGAAGTCCTGAGTGAACTACGATTACTGACCAGTATGCAGTTCGATTCACGTAACTTGCTCAGTGTTATTTTGGCGGGTGATCAGAGATTAAATGACAAATTACGCCGCGATGATCTTATGCCCTTGGGTAGCAGAATTCGGATACGTCTTATCACAGAGCATGCCAGCATTGAACAGTTGACTCTAACTCTGGAACATCTATTAGAGCACGCTGGTAACCCAGGTTTGATGACAAGCGGGTTGATAAATACTCTTTGTGAACATGCGGCTGGAAACAGTCGGATCCTTTGCAACATGTCCAGTGAACTGCTGGATATGGCAGCCAGGCTTGAGCGCCCACAATTGGATGAACAGCTGTATTTTGAATGTTTCACTACTTCGGTCTCATCAAATAAACGAAAAAAAACTTAATTGGGAGAGAATGATGAAATATCTGGTCATTGAAGCACCACGCCTCACTGATGAAGCGGCAGTTAATGTGCAGGAGTTTCTTTATGCATTGATGGATGCCTTTGGAGAGCGCTACCATTATCAAATAGAGCGTTATTACCGAGAATCAGTTATTGGAACTATGGCTGATGTTGATAGGGACATGACGGAGGACAATCCACCTTTCTAATTCAAATAAAGCATGGCAGGGATGCTGTGTGTTTTATGCTGCATTACAACCATCAATTATCCTGGAAAACTGACCATCAATTTGAGTGAGCACGCTCAAATAATCGACTATACTTAATTATATACACGTTAATAGGATTATAATGAAACTCTATGAGCAACCAAAGGTAGTAGATATTAATAATACTCGTGATATTTATCCACCGACACAATATACCTCCGATGTATGTGGACTAGTTCAGTCTAATAAAGTGATTTTATTAAAGACAGTGACTACACGCATTAAAAATGATAGAGAGTTAGATCAG
>JBGSSQ010000078.1:0-3701 GCA_041736975.1 Gammaproteobacteria bacterium | reverse complement strand
GTCAAATTTCTGGCTCATCGGTTTGTTGAAGTCGAAGCCTTCTTTGATAAGAAACCATTGACGAGGTCTTTCAATTAAATTAGGGCAGCGTTCGTTTAAGAGTCTAGTCAAGTCTCTCGGTACAAAGGGAAGCTTTTCCATATTACCTATAAAAGCACATAAATAATCATAAGCGATGTGGTTGTCATAGGTGATGATATGAGGAATAATTTTTATCTGAGGAAGTTGAAGCGCGTCAACCAAAGCCTGTTCAATGGCCAGTAATTCAATGCGCTTACCACTCAAAAGTTTAATTTGTCGATCCTGACGGCCTAAAAATATAAGATGTTGCGCACTATCAAATTCAGCATAATCACCTGTCATAAAAACACGTGTGTTGATGACGTCTAGCGTAATAAATTGGTTCTGAGGGTCAAGCTCTTCTTGGCTAGGATCAACGACTTTGCTCTGAAGATTAGGAAGAAATTTTCCGTCGAGCAAATAACCGCGTGCTAATCCCGGCCCTGAGACTGCAATTTGGCCTCGTTGGTTGCTCTGGTTCGCAGAGATCAGTGTCCATTGTTGCGTGGCTTGTTCATACTTCATTAAGTGCAAGGTCATGCCCTGAACGGGTGAACCTAACTGTAATGTTTTGTTGTAGACAGTTAGGCTGCAGCCAACGGTGGTTTCACTAGGGCCATAACCGAGAATAATGCGACTAATGTGTTGACTCCATAAGTCTAATAATAATTTAGTACAAGGTTCGCCGGTGGTGAGTAGGGTTAGTTTGGGTGAGAATTCCTGGGGATTCAGTGTAGCCATAAAAGAAGGAACCCAGATCACCGCGGTGATATGATGATGTTTCATATAGGAGGCTATTTTGTCCTTGGTGACTTCAGCCGCATTACGCAGTACATACGAGACACCATAGCACATTAGAAAAAATTCGACCCAACAGGGATCGAAATTAAGACTGCCCGATTGTAACATCACATCGGTTCCAGGTGTGACAAATAAGTCTAGATGTGATGTTGCCAAGGCTTTGATGCCCGCGTGATTAATGGCGATGGCCTTGGGTTTACCAGTACTGCCTGAGGTGTAGGTGACATAAGCCAATTGTTCGTCCGGGGTGGTACGCAGGGGCATAAGCGTTTGACTGGAAGGCGACAAGGTATAGCTGTGATAGTCAACGCAAAAACCCGGGCCCTGTGTTTGTAGATAGGGTTCATGGAGAAATTGGGTGTGCAAATAATTATTATTTTCAGGACTCGAATAACGATCACAGAGGATAATGCCTGCGCATCTCGCATTTCGAATGCGTTCTATTAGTGTTGCTGTCGCAAGATCACTATTGAGTAGCAACACCGAGCCACCTCGCTTCCAGATAGCCAAGATGGAAATGATCCATGCGGGCTGGTGGGGCAGGGAAAATACCGCGATGGGCGTCGTGTTGCAAAGCGCAGAGGGGAGAGCCTGGGCTAGCTGATCACTGAGTGCGTCAAGTTGACCAAAGGTAAGGGTTTTATCGATTCCCTTTTCAACATAGGTAATTGCCACGGTTTGCTGTTGTTTAGCCTGCGTCAAGCGCCACTGAGTGAGCATGTATGTCTCCTATCGAGCTTCTTGGATCTATCTATTCCAGTATGGGGAAAGATTAGAGTAGTCAGCAATAGGTAGCAATACATTTATTTCCAAATGGGAATGGCAGACAGGCACGTCTTGTTTGCGAGCAATTGCTAGGATTACAGGGACACCATGAAATCAGTACTCATTATTGCTGATAGCCGCTAGAATGAGTCAAATGAATGACTGTCACAGAATTCATAATAAATTAACTGACCGCAGCAGCTGCTACGGTCAGTTAATGTCTCTAGCCCTTGCTGCACAAATCCAGCGTATGGGGAAACTCTAGGCTGGTTTCTACCGGCGGCACCTGCACGGGACAGGGCGTATGCCCTATCCTCTCGAAACGGGCATGCTTGCGACCCTCTGCTTCGTTTTCACTGGCGGGGTAGGTGTTAGCGGGACGCCCCGTCCGTTGCAGGTCACAATATGGCGGCCTTTGATCAGACCCGTTGCCGTCACGTGTATGCGCTCAACGCTGGCATCGACCGAACGACTGACACTGCCACCCGTCGGCTCCTCGCCCATCACTGGCCATGGCTCTAGTGCGGTGCGGATTGAGAGGGTTGCTTCGCCAATTTGCACCATGCCACATTCAGGAAAACGGAATGCGAAAAAGTGGATAAACCATTCTAGCTTTAGATCATATCCGCCCAATTTCAAGGTCTGCAATACGTCTGAAAAATATTCCCAGATATAATGCGGCAGCATGAACTTATCGTGCAGTCGTGTACCCCAACGCACGTAAGCATCTAAGAATTACGCGCCAAGATTCAGTTGACTTTTATCGATAAATTGTGGCAGCAAGGATTTCAGATCAATTGCTCCTTTCCTCATTGCTTCGGCCTTGCTCAATAAATAGGTTAAATAAGGTCCTGGAGGCACATCATTTAATTTGCACGTTTGGATCAAACTGTAGAATAATGCTGCCGCATCGGCACCTCGTTGATTACCAATAAACAACCAATTCTTTCGACCTAAAGCAAATGGCCTGATTTGATTTTCTACCCAGTTGTTATCGATCGCTACCTCGCCATAATCACAGTAGGCAATTAAATACGGCCATTGATTCAGCGCATAGCCAATCGCATTCCCAAGCTTGCTTTTTTTGCCGACTTGCTGTGCGCTCAATAATAGCCATTGATGAAAATCCTCTAGCAGCGGCTTTGCTTTCTCTTGCCTAAATAACAGACGATCATTAAATGATAGGCCTTTTATCTCTGCTTCTATTTCATACAGCTTCTTAATCTGTTCAATAGCATGCCGCGCCTTGCCCGATTTGTTTCCTGTTAACTTTTGCACTTCTATAAATTTTCGACGACAGTGCGCAAAGCATCCAATCGATATAATATCCTTCTTCTCTCGTAAATTATTGTAGCCTGAATACCCATCCGTTTGTAATTTACCCGAATACGAAGCCAAGTGATTATTCACAACATGGCTTACACGACTTTCATCGTAGGTAAATAATGCAAACTTGTTATCGGGATCGCAACTCAAATAGCACCACATATATCCCTGCTTATTGATATTCAACTGCTTCACTCGCGTTTCATCGGCTTGTTAAGCGGGAGTCGCTGTAGCTAGTGCAGCGACTCCCGCTTAAGGATCCCCCTCAATCAAGCCAGCGGCGCCTAAATCAAGGGGGCAAAACAACTCTTCACTGACAGTGATGAATTGTTTTGATGTTACTCAGGGTGGATATCAACTACTCAGGGCATGGAGGAGGGGCCATTGGCCCCGCTACTTCACTATAAGACCAATTCTCCAGCAGCTTGTTGGAGAATTGCCAAGAATAGTAATGGGTTCAGGTCCAAAATTAAAGCTAGCTCTTTCAGGTGCGAGTTTCAATGTTCGCCTATTCCACTGTTTTGCATATCGCTTTAGTCCATATCACTGATCATACAATCATTGATTATTGCGATGAGATGTATAATCTCATCATCTGTTAGCAATGAGAAGTATCGAATTCTTTTTGTTGCCGATAAATTCCCTTTATTTTGCATAACAAACTTTATCAGCAAATCTATTTGATTATCAGGCATATCAACAACCTCTTGGATCGCTCCTTTAGCCTTGTCATAATTTATAAGATATTT
>JBGSSQ010000151.1:0-10735 GCA_041736975.1 Gammaproteobacteria bacterium | reverse complement strand
GCAAGGGCACTAGCACCATTAATAGTCAACCCACAGTTAGCCAATCTAATTTCCTTAAGGTTTTTAGACTTTGTAACTAAGGTAGCAATTTCTTTGGCTGGATTGATGTAAGTGTTGGGTGGCTCACAAAAAAACGTGTTATTCCCTGACAAGTTGATTTCTTCAAGCTTTTGCAGCTTCAACAAACCTTGGCATAAGCGCGGAGCGCTCAACCCACTCAACTCATTGTTTTGTAGCTGCACAATAGTTTCCAGCGGCGTCAATTCTAAGCACTGTAGGATCGTTTCTAAATTTTCATCCGTGTACACCCGGCGTACTTGCCCTGGGGCAGGTTTACGAATAGCGTGAAACTGCATGGATGGAAACATTCTTTGTGGGGGAGGAGATTCAGAACCTGGTAACGCCAACGAAAGAAGAGACTGTCCTGCCCCAGAATCATAATCCGACACATCTTTTATCTCTTTAACATTATCCAAATACGGCCCATTTGACATGGACGACGTATTCTTTCTTTTGATTTCGACCATGGATAAAGACGATGCTTGCTCTGCCGTATCCCTAGGCGAAGATGACAGAGAGTTTTTACTTCTAGTCATGCGAGGAGAGAGGGAGAACGATCTTCCTCTGGATAAAAAGCTACTTCCTCTAGTTCCTCTAGGAGACTCTTCTGTCGTTTGAGTTAAACTCTCTGATAAATACTCATCCAATAAGCTACTGCCTAAACCATGAGGCTGGACCTCCTCTTGAGCGCGACTCTGCTTTAGTTTGGTTAGATCCGGCGGCACCCAAGTACTACCTGTTTGTTGCAATAACGGTGGAGCTATTCGATTTAAAAAATTATCCACATGCGTATTGAGTTCCTGGGTCGTTTCCGCAAAGTAATGTGTTTTGTCTTTTGCTACATCGATCCAATCAGTGGATAGCACAGTATTGGCCTTTTCTTTTACAAAGTCTGTTTGGTTTTTACAAATATCAAGAGCGCCCACGAGTTTAGACTGTATAATATGTACCTCACGATAATTTTTAACCCAGGCTTTATTTTCTCGTGTTTCAGTTTTGTTATCAGTGGTGAGCTGACGTAGTCGCTGATCAGCTAATGTGGAGAGTTTATTTTGACAGCTTCCTAGCGCCTCACAGAGTTTTTTTAATGTGTCCATCAACAAATTAATTTGCTTATTACTAATGCCGTAGACTAATATATCGCCACCAACTCCGGCCAGATCACAAGCCTCATCACAAGCAAGAAACACTTTCGCCATCTCCTGCAATAACGCGTGCATTTCAATATAAGATTCTAGAACCTCGCGATTTTCTTGGAATGCCGGATAAATACCACTGTCATTAACATACTTATTCTCAGCATCTTTGTAAAGATAATGACAGATACTCGCCTTTGCATCTGCTTCTTTGAGAATATTATACGGTATACAAAGCTTATTTCCTGTTGTTAAAAACGGATTGGTGCTCGCTGGAATTCTTCTTAAGCTCATTTTTTTATTTTGCCCCGCTCTTTTAAGCAGGATTTCGTGATTACTCTCTTTTGCCGGCCCACTCTGTTCATGTTCCTCAGAAAAAATGGTTCTATATTGATCGGATTGAATTAATGCGTCTAACAATTTCCCCGTTCTAGTATCGGCAACACATCGATATTCGGCCTCTTTTCGTCTAAGCCTTGGGATATTAGCGCTAGGTGTATCCTTAGTATTGCGAAGGAGATAATATAAAAATTGAAATCCGCGCATTAATATCTCTTTACCCTGCACCCGGAGCACACTCAAATGTTCACGTGCATGCGTGTTGGCAATTTCACGTTTAATAGTCGGAGAAACAGCTTCTTGCAAAACGCGGCGCACCGCAACAAGTACACTTAGCATTGTTTTCTCTGAATAAGAGCCCGGCGGAAAAATATCAGAACCCTGCAAGCTGTCGAGAAATCGACGTCTTGCATCAACCATTGCCAAGCTTGCCTCATTGCATGGTGCGCCGGAAAGAGTGAATGTTAGCCAATGTAGCATTTCAGAGCATACTAAATTGTAGGGGTCGTTGCGGTTACCTTTTTTAAAGTAACCTCGGTCTTTTCTTAGTTGCAAATATTCGCAAACAACACCGACCATGCTGTCGGCCTCTGTTTTAAGCAGTCCATCTTTTAACTGATTGACCCAGGTGGCTTTTAACATATCTTCTTTGTTTATAGCATGAAGGGGCTGTGTTCCCTCTTCATTCATTTTGAAAAGCGGGGATTGGCTATCCTCGGGATGTGCCTTAGCATAACACCCCTGTATAGCCGTCATCATTTTCAACTCCGGCTTAGTATAGGTTTGCCGACGCAAACCATGCCTAGCGAACTTTCCTGTTTTTTTCATCTCTAGTTCCTTTTAGAGTGAGAGTAACCTACATGGTTTTATTGAGTGATGAATCAGATTCAGCCAATTCATTTGCTTCACGATTTGCCTTTACCTGATTTTCAATGTTATCGAAATCCTGGTTATGAAAATCATTTCCTCTTTGCTCTAAGAATTCTATTCTTGGATTTTTCAACACCAGTTGAAGTAGATATAGAGCGCCGTCATCTTTTAAATAGTTATGGTTAAGAAGAATATACTTAAGTGTAGGATGATCAAATAATGCCTCACATATTCGCTGTACCCCCTCATCCTCTATATAATTCCTGCTCAGATCCAAAAATTCCAATGTTTGATTTTCTCGAAGACCGCTAGCAAGAAAACACGCGCCCTCTGCGTCTAAACCACAGTTGCTCAGTAAGAGATCTCTTATAGGGAAGTCCGCCTGTTTTAACAATGCTGAAACAGCCATAACGCTTGATGTATTTGATAAAAGAGCGGGATTACTCGACAAATTGAGGTGCTCCAGAGTGGTTATCGTTGAGAGCATCTCGCACAACAGCACGGCGCCTGCAGACCCAATGTTATTTTTTTGCAGAAATAGCTCAGTAACTAACGGGTCGGAGGCCAAGTGCTCTTTCATGACAGAGACTAGGTTCATGTCAGTAATCTCTCGATTAAGCTCTTCATTCTCCGGCTTGTTAATACCAAAAAGCTCTATTTTCCGCTTTCGAGGTTTGGCCACGGGCTCCTCAACGAGAGCAACTAAAGGTGATTCGGCACAATCGACCAATGAAAGTAAACTTACTTTTTTGGGTTCAGCGTCTAGTTCTATTAGCGCCGGCTCTTTTTGCTCTACCACCGGCCTATCGTCAAAGCGAACAGATCTTGGTGACTCCACCTTTGTTTCGTTGGTTTGCGGTGCCGCAGCAATGGCCACTGTTCTTGGTGAACCTGTGTTTGTCGCCTCATCTGGTGATGCTTCCGCGGCCTCATCCCTCGTTTTGTCCTTTTTGAGCTTTCGTCTCAAACCGACTGGAATTTTTGCCGGATCTAACTTAGGTCTAAAATTGGCGTGGCTCCCTTTAGGAACAACGGTTACGGCTTCTGCTGGCTTGTCTGCCAATACCTTCGGCTGCTGCGACAATTGACGGGGTGATGGTGGCCTCTTGATAACGAGCTTGCCAAGCAAAGGAGCGACGGTAACAACCTCATTGTTAGCTGCATCCGTCGCCTGAGGTATCCCTCCAGCATCCTGATTATTCGATGTGGCGGTCTTAATATCGCCTTGACCTGGTTTACGTGGCGACACCCAGAAACGCTGAGCATTCTCAGTTGCCGGCGGTGTGGTGGCGGACGCTGCGCTCTCACTTTTTGTCGATGAGCCTGATGAAAAAGACAACGTCTTAGCGTTAATGTCTTGGGACGGACTTCCCTTCAGGTCATCCCCCTTAGTAGAGGAAGCAACAGGCTGAGAAGCCCTTGATAATCTGGGAGATCCAAGAGCCTGTGACCCTCTTGAAGCCCGCGGTGATGGGGGAGGAGAGGGAAGCTTGTTAAATTTAGATGCCGGGTTAACCACCTCAGAGGTTGCACCTTTTTCAGAAACTGCTGACTTATTACTCACTTTCCTGTGTGAACCAGGGGATTGTAGCCTATCAGCTGTAGTTTGTGGTACCACTGGCTCTGACTTGGTAACGACCGTGGGCTTTTCGACTTTCTGCTGCGCGCTTGAAGGGGGCGCGGCTAGGGCTTTATCTTGTGGTGCAGTCTGCTCCACTCTGAGGGGAGTAGTGACAGCTGGCTGCTTATCTACTTTGCCCACTGTATCAGATGGTGACTGGGTTGCCGTTGCTGGCTTGTCTATTTTTGCCAGCACACCAGATGAAGACTGAGCAACCGTTGCTGGCTTGTCTGTTTTCCCCGACACTGCAGATGATGACTGGGCCACAGTTACTGGCTTGTCTATTTTCCCCAGCATATCAGATGAAGACTGAGCAACCGTTGCTGGCTTATCTGTTTTCCCCGACACTGCAGATGATGACTGGGCCACAGTTTCTGGCTTGTCTGCAGTCGCACTTGATCCAAGAGAGTGAAGGGACTCTGCTTTAGCTTTTGGCGCTGTGTGCTCTGCTACAACAGTTTGGCTTGCAGGCTTTTCTACTTCTCGGTGTGAACCAGATGCTGGTTGATAACTACTTTTTGCTTGTCCTAAACCCGGATCAGCTGGCTTTACCGTCAAGGCCTGGTCTGGCATTTTCTGGTGTACCGCAAGAGAGCGTGGACTAGCCAATTTGGGTTGCGCCTTATCAGAATCGGCGGCACTCGCTGTCCTTGATCTCGCCGCAGCCACCTGGCTGTCAACTTTCTTGGGCATGGCGGGAGAGCGTGGACTGCCCAATAGGGGTCTTGAGCTATCAGGATCGGAGGCACTCGCTGTCCTTGATCTCGCCGCAGCCACCTGGCTGTCAACTTTCTTGGGCACGGCGGGGGAACGTGGACTGCCCAATGGGGATCTTGAGCTATCAGGATCGGAGTTGCTAGCTGTGCTTGATCTCGCCACAGCGACCTGGCCACCTACTTTCTTGGGTACTGCAGGGGAACGTGGACTGCCCAGTTTTGGCTGGGATGACTCAGCGTCCGATCTGCTCGCTACGAGCGTTTTCTCGGCTGAACGTGGGCTAGTCCATTTTCGAGATGAGGCTGGCGAGCGGGGGTTATCCGCGTTTGAGTCCGCTAAAGGCGCATCAGTCATAATTGCTGGTGTCGATCTAACCTCTAGATCCTCTTCTTTCCCTGACACATTGGATTGAGACGACTCGGGGCTAGTTGGAGCAGGCTGAGCAACCACCTTTCTGCTAGTGGCTGGGGATAAAGGCGCTACCCCTCGAGGAGGAGCAATGGGGCGAGAGGAAGTAGACGCGCCAAGGTCTTGCGTTTGAGTAATAGCAAAAGTCCAAGCCGGTTCTTCACTCAACGGCTTCTCTTCTGCTAACGAAGACGCTTTTGTCTCTTTTCTCGCTGCCGGTGTAGGCGAACTCACCCCCCGCCCTGTATTAGTCTGAGTTGGCGATAGCGAGAGGCCTTCGTCTGTTTTTGCCCGACCCAACGACGGTGATTTCTCCAAAGCCTCTTTCAATTCTTTTAATAGCTCTGGTGTCATAGTTTCTGTTCTTCGCGATGTGGGGGGCTGGCTCTTTGTCCTTTTCTGCGGCCCCAGCGACAAGCGTCCTCTTCTTGGTTCTGATTGATTTGCTTGAGCAGTGACAGAACGTCGCCAGACTTTTCCTTGCCCTTCAGCAACCTGTCCTGATGGCAAAGAGGGGCTAGTTGAAGGCGGCTTCGGCCTGGAAGAAGCGGGACTCAATGGCGGCGAACTTTCAGGTAATCGGTTATCAGCAGAGGATGTAGAGTCTTGAGCATTAGCGGTATAGACTGGTGGAGCACTATGTTGTCTTGGCCGAACCCATGTTTTCACTGCGTTTTCACTGGTTGGCTGTCTGGTGGTGGATTGGGCCTTCATCGCTGGCTCACCCAACTTTTTCAAAAAAATATTCAGATGCTTTTCATGACGTTCTGAAGACTTAGCTAATGCCTGAATTGTCTCATCAGGTTTCTTTTTAAAGTCAAACGCTGATATTTTGCTGCAATTCGCTCTGTCCGTAACCTGATCAACATACCCCAAACACTCCTGAAACCCTGGGGCCATTTTTTTTCTAAGCGCATGCGCTTGTTTAAAATTGCCCAGCCACAACATATCGCTAGGGTGTTGCTCAATTTCCCCTTTTTTAATGCCCGCTAAGCGCGTCGCGCCAACAATAACAAGCTCTTGTTGCGTTTTACGTAATTCCTCAAACACTGATTTTAAAAGATCCATTAGCACAATGGTGGTATCACTAATCTCGCTGAGACGCCCAGCACTCCCAGCCTTCAACAACTCACAAGCGCTATCACAGGTAAGTAGCAGTTTGGCTAATTCGTGCAATAGCGCATGTAGCTTAACAAAAGATCGAAGTACCGCGTGATTTTTTTGGAATATAGGATGAATACCGGAATCTTCTACTAAGGTCTCATCATTGCCCCTAAACAGATACTCACTAATGGTCACACAATTCCCCTGTTCTTTCAGCAACGATCGTGGAATGCTAAGATCCCCAACCACGCTGATGAAGGGGCAAATGGATATGTTTACCATGGTTTTTTTCGATGTAGGCTCCTCAGGTTTGTCCGGCTGAGCGATCACTTTATAAGCCGGCGTAGAAATTAAACTCTGAAGTAATTTACCGGTTCTTGTTTGATTGATCTTCTCATAAGCCATATCATGATTAAGAAAACCAGCAATGTTTAGTTGGGGAAGGTTGTCTGTATCCCGAAAAAGATAACACAAAAACAGCACGCTATCTTCTACAATAATTTTTCCATGATGACTTAACAGCTTCAACTCTTCCAGAGCGCTTGTAGTCGTTATACTCCCACTGTTACTTGAAGTACTCGCATCGACACGCCCCGTTGTGCCTCGTCCTTTTCCGCGTCCTGCTATTATCTTTTTCATCTCCAGCTCCCTTTGTATACGATTAAATTGAGATACTTTCAACCAAATCAACACTAACCGTTATTAACAGACTCGTCAAGTCAAGTGGCCCAGCTAGCGCCGCCTCAACAATTCCAGTACACTCCCACGCATGAGTTTTTAGACTAAGGAAAATTAAAATGCCTCTATTGTTTCAATCATTTGTATTAATCGCCATATTGCTCAGTTCTTCCAACGCTCTAGCTGACCTACCCAAGGCCCTAACAAAAGTGAGTATCGTCACAACTCAATACACCTCTTTAGAGCCTACTATTATCTCAAACGGAACCTCACAAGCTGCACAAGGCGTTGTGGTAAAGCCGGAAACCTCTGGGAAAGTTCGCAAAATTTTATTCAAGTCTGGCGATTATGTCACTGCTGGCACACCGCTGATTGAGCTTAACAACGATATCTTAAAAGCTGATTTCGATCTCACATCGGCTAACTTGGCGTTAAGTCAACAAGACTACGCTCGCAAAAAAGAGCTGTTTCCTAGGCACGCCATTGCTCAATCAGAGCTTGATGCGGCTTTAGCTAATTTGAAAGTCAATACAGCGCGTGTAGGCGCTAGTAAAGCACAGTTGGAGCAAACCTTAATCAAGGCGCCATTTTCTGGCAAATTAGGTTTACGTCAAGTGGATATAGGAGATCAAGTGACCCCCAATACCCCCATTGTAAACTTGCAAGCGCTAGATTCCCTTTATGTAGACTTCACTATACCGGAATCTGACCGCTTAAAAATCGCCGTCGGCCAAAAAGTCATTGTGAACGATGATGCCTATCCAGAGACGCCTTTTACAGGGCAGGTGAGCGCTATAGAATCCGTTATCAACACCAATGCGCAAAGCCTTACCGTAAGAGCTGAAATCCCCAACAGCCAAGGCACTCTGTTACCTGGTTCGTTTATGCGAGTAACCGTCACCACTGAGAAACCTCAGAACGTGATTAGCATTCCTCAGTCGGCCATTTTACATGCCGTTGACGGTAATTATGTGTATCGTGTTATTAAGAGTAAAGCGGTTAAAACTAAAGTGGTTACTGGGCTTTATCAGGGTCAGAATGTTGTTATTAAGGATGGGTTAAAGCCTGGAGAGCAGGTGATTGTTGCCGGTCAATTAAAAATTTTTGATGGTGCTGATGTGGAAGTTACAAAATGAGTTTTACTGATATATTTATTCAACGACCGGTATTTTCTTGGGTATTAAGTTCGTTGCTGCTGTTGTTTGGCTTGATGTCTTACAACAGATTGCCGCTGCAGCAATTTCCTGAAATTAGCACAACAACTGTCAGTGTGACCACGGCCTATCCTGGCGCCAGCGCTGAGCTAATGGAAGGTTTTGTTACCGCACCGCTTGAAAGTGCGGTGTCGGGCGTGGGCGGCATTGAGACTATCACCTCAAGCAATTCCAAGGGCGTCTCGCAGATTCTCATTAATTTTAAGTTGGGCACCGATATCAATATTGCCACCAGTGAAGTGGCTGACAGCATTTATTCTGTACGCTCACGTTTACCCAAAGAAGTCTTTGACCCTATTATAGAAAAACAAAATCCTAATACGTCACCGACAATGTATTTATCTTTCGCCAGCAATCAATTGGCGGGAGAGGATATTACTGATTATTTAAAACGTGTTGTAAAACCTCGCTTAGAGGGCCTCACCGGCGTAGGTGAAGCTAAAATTTTAGGGCCTAGAGAGTATGCAATGCGTATTTGGCTCAATCCTGAGCTTATGGCTTCACACAATGTTTCTCCTAGCGATGTGGTGTTAGCCTTGCGCGCTAATAATTTCAAAGCACCCTCAGGAATGATCGCCAGTGATTTTCAAGAATATGACCTTTCTGTAGTCACTGATTTAACCACAGCCAAACAATTTAATCGCATGATCGTAGGCAATGATAAAGGGCACCTTACTCGCATTGAAGATATTGGCAAAGCAGAACTTGGCACCTATAATCCGCGAGCATCCGTGGTGATGAATGGAAAAAATGCTATTGTGATAGGGATTGTGACGCGCAGTGATGCCAACCCGCTCAATGTTGCCGCTCGTGTCAAAAAAGCATTACCCCTTATGCAAGAAAATATGCCTAGCGACTTAACCGCTGAGGTTATTTGGGATTCATCGAAATTCATTTCCGCATCCATTTGGGAAGTAGAAAAAACCATTGCCGAAGCCACTTTTTTTGTTATTTTAGTGATGTTTTTATTTTTAGGCTCTCTGCGCACACTGATGATTCCTCTTTTGACTATCCCCCTTTCACTCATCGGCATTTGTTCTTTAATGTTATTGATGGGATATAGTTTAAATACCATCACATTTTTAGCGATGGTATTAGCCATTGGGCTTGTAGTAGATGATGCTATTGTTGTTGCAGAAAATATTCATCGTCATGTGGAAAATGGCAAAAAACCCTTAGAAGCTGCTCTTGTTGGAACACGCGAAATTAAGTTTGCAGTGATTGCGATGACCATCACGCTTGCTGCGGTTTTTGCACCTATAGGCTTCCGTGGTGGCTTAACCGGCTCGCTGTTTAAAGAGTTTGCGTTTACCCTCGCTGGTACTGTGATTGTTTCTGGCTTTATTGCGCTAACATTATCACCAATGATGTGTTCCAAAATAATTACCCCCCATGCACTGGAAGGAAAATTTGCCCTGCGCGTTAATGCTTTTTTAACGGCGCTTGAGCAACGATATCGCCGACGTCTTGCTAAGATTATTGCTGAAAAACGCCTGTTCCTGATGATAGTACTGCCTCTTTCTCTAGGCATCAGTGGCATTATGGGAGCACAATTATTTAGCCATCAAATTATTGCACCACAAGAAGATGTAGGAGCCATTTTAACAATTGTACAGGGCCCCACAGGAGCCAACTTAGCCTTTATGGAAAAACAAACTGAAGGTCTGGCAACTATCCTCAATGCCGTACCGGAAAAAGACTCGTTGGGTATCATTAATGGCGCCAATGGCGTTAATAGCGCAATTTCTTTTTTAATTCTTAAACCTTGGGATCAAAGAGATCGTTCATTAGGCGAAATTATTTGGAGCCTTTTCCCTCAAATGTCAAACTTGACTGGAATCAACGCATTTCCTATTAACCCTTACAGCCTTCCGGGCTCCAAAGGATTACAACCAGTAGGCTTTGTTGTGCAAACAACAGGGGATTATAATCAGCTTTACTCAGTTAGTCAGAAAATTTTGCAAAGCGCTACGCAGTATCCAGGATTAGTGAATGTGAGTAGTGATTTGAAAATTGATAAACCTGAAATTCAAATTAACATCAATAGAGATTTGGCAGGAAATCTGGGGATTCCCATGCAGCAATTTGCTGATGCCATCAACTTTGCTTTTAATGAAAGTGCCGTCAGTCAATTCAGTATGAATGGCTTAAGCTATGATGTCGTTGCTCAGGTATTACCGCAATTTCGGCAAACACCCGAAAATGTCTATGGTTTATATGTTCGCACGGCGACTAAAAACTTAGTGCCCCTCGCTAATCTTGTCAGCATCACTGAGCGTGCCATCCCCCAAAGTCTGCAACATTTCCAACAAATGCGTGCCGCTACGATTACGGCGTCACTGGCACCTGGCTATACTCAAACAGACGCCATCAACTTTTTAACTAATGAGGCCAAAAAAACGCTACCGCCATCGATAAGCTACGATTTCAGCGGCGAAACCCGTCAATTTATCAGTGAAAGCCAGGGCTTTGTCGTTATTATGGGCTTTGCATTACTGTTTATTCTGCTGATTTTAGCCGCTCAATTTAACAGCTTTCTTGATCCGCTGATTGTGATGGCTGCTGTGCCTTTATCGTTAACCGGTGCT
>JBGSSQ010000102.1:0-7318 GCA_041736975.1 Gammaproteobacteria bacterium | reverse complement strand
CTACTTCGGGGCTGGGCAATTGCATGATGGCGTCGATGATGTCTTGAGTTTTGCTATCTTTATTATAGCGTTTTTTGTTAATGATAATCCCCATTAAGGATCTCCCTCGATATTATATGGTGTGTGTCCTAAGATTGTGATGCTATTTCGCATCACATTGCCATTGAATCCTACCACGTTATTCTTATGGTTTTCTTAAATTTTTTAGCTTCCAGCGATATGTTGAAGGGTGACTCGTTCAGTTATTCAGACCCACCTAGTGTCTGCCTGTAAAAGCTTTTTTCGAGGGTAGTCAAGGAGGAGGTGGTATTTATAATGGATTTAATAACATAGTGAGATTATACGGTAAAAAAAATGTATGAGGTAGATCCTTTGAGTAACAGCATTGCTCCTTGGAGTCGGCTGTGCTGTTCCTTTATGGTTAGTTTTGCTGGGTTGCTGCACTGCGCTCGCAATGACAGGGGGATTATTGAGAGTTTGGTTGTTGGCGCATTAGTCTGCGCCAGCTTCCATCTCGTTGGTGAACATTGAGCTTACAGATTCTTTATTATTCACGCGTAATATTGTTTGAGAGATGATGCGACTTAAGCTAAGTACGCGTATTTTGGGGCATTTTAGTGCATTTTCCTGCAGGGGTATGGTGTCGCAGACAATCAGTTCATCCAGTGATGAGTTGGTTATATTCTTGATGGCTGGGCCCGATAGAACCGCGTGGGTAGCGTAGGCGACGACGTTGGTCGCGCCTTGTGCTTTTAGGGCGTCAGCGGCTTGGCACAAAGTGCCGGCGGTATCGACAATATCGTCAACGACCACACAGGTGCGGCCTTTGACGTCACCAATAATATTCATCACTTGAGATTGATTATGGGTGCTGCGTCGTTTGTCTATAATGGCCAAATCAGCATCGTTGAGGCGTTTAGCAATAGCGCGTGCACGTACCACACCGCCAATGTCTGGGGAGACTACGGTGACAGATTTGTCGTAGCCGCGTACTTTCATGTCGTCGAGCATTACCGGCGTGGAGTAGACGTTATCGACGGGCATGGAGAAAAAGCCCTGAATTTGGTCGGCATGTAAATCGACGGTGATCAAGCGTGTAATATTGACGGAGGCGATCATATCCGCGACTACTTTGGCGGTGATAGGGACGCGTGAAGATCTGACACGGCGATCTTGGCGGGCATAACCGAAATAGGGTACTACGGCAGTGATGCTAGCGGCAGAAGCTCTTCGTAGAGCATCGGCCATGATGATGAGCTCCATCAAATAGTCGTTAGTTGGTACGCAGGTGGATTGTAGAATAAAGGTTTCACGACCACGCACATTTTCTTTGATTTCCACCATGATTTCGCCGTCACTGAATCGATCGACAATGGCTTTGCCCAGTGGAATTTGTAATTCGTGTGAGATTTTATGAGCTAGATCCGGGTTTGAGTTTCCCATAAAAAGCTTTATTTCAGCCACAGTGACTTTCCTCATTAATATCCTAGATGATGCATTAAAATGTGGCTGGGGTGCCAGGATTCGAACCTGGGAATGCTGGGATCAAAACCCAGTGCCTTACCGCTTGGCGACACCCCAATCAATCGCTAATTATAGAGTGGTGACTTATTAAACCCTCTTACAACAACGCCTTTAAAGGCCGCTGGAATCTGGTTGACCACTTTCTCTGCCTGACTTCTGTCTGTGAAACTCGCAAACACTGCACATCCGGTACCTGACATTCTAGCAGAGCTGAACTGGCTTAACCAGTCTAATGCTACAGCCACATCCGGATACAGTTGGCGAACTATCGCTTCGCAGCTGTTTGGACCACCATGGGTCAGGAAGTCGCTTATTGTGATAGGTTGACCGTTCCGTGTCAATTGCGGATGTGAAAATATTTTACTTGTTGGCACCTGCGCGGGTGGGATAATGACCACATACCAGGGTTCAGGTAGTAGAATGGGGGTTAGTTGATCGCCGATGCCCGTTCCGTAGGCGGCTTCACCGTAAATAAAGACGGGGACATCAGCGCCAAGCCTGCCGCTAAGTGTCATTAGTTCAGATTGAGTGAGCCCTGTCTGCCAAACTTTATTTAATGCGACCAGGGTTGTGGCGGCATTTGAGCTGCCTCCTCCTAGCCCTCCTCCCAGCGGAAGCACTTTGTCCAGGCGAATATCGGCGCCCAGGCGAGTCCCTGTTTCCTTTTGTAGTAGTTGTGCGGCGCGAAAAATTAAATTGTCTGAGTCCGGAATTGATAGGTTGGCCGTGTGAAGATCGATACGGGCATCATTCAGCACTGTGAAATGAAGCTGATCAGCGAAATCAATAAACTGGAATACTGTTTGCAGATTATGGTAACCATCGTTTCGTTGGTCTAGCACGTTGAGCATTAGGTTTAGTTTGGCAGGTGCCGGAAGAGATAGGGTGTTTTGTTTTTGTGCTTGCGTGGGGCTTTCATTATTGGTTGGACGTTGTTGAGATTTTTTTGTTTCACTAGGCGTAATTGAGTTTGTCATAGTCGTGTGCCTGGTAATATCTACCATTTTTTAAAAATAATCTTTACCCGTATATCGCCGTGAGTCATGACCATATTGCGCGGAAGATCTAGCCCTTTTGCGGCTTGATAGCGTTGATACTGGATGGCCCAGCCTTGCTGCTGTAAGAATGTTAAATGGCCAAAACGATCATATTGAGTGCTATTTACTGGCCCCGGCGCTGCCAATCCACGGCTCCAAAATCGCAAATTAGAGAGTGGTAGAAACCACCCCAATTCTCGGCGCATTAAGGCTTCCGGTGAAGCTGCTTTACGAGGTGTGTTCACATTCTTCCATAAAGTCGCCGCCCCGGGCCGTCCCTCAATACGAATGCTCGCTACATTTAAAGGTCCATAGGTCTTGAAATCATAGGCTAAATCATTCTGAACCCAAACAAAGGTGCCTATATCTGTTTTGCCTTGGTAGGAAATGCCTACAGATCCGCTGGTTTCCCAGCGAGTAAAATTTTGCAATTGTAAGGAGCGTTCTTTGCTGGACTGTTTTTCGTTCGATGGTGCTACTGCCGGATTATCGAATGGGCTTTGCATAGTCGCACAGCCAGATAGTAGGGTGATTAAGCAAAAAATGCCTAGGCGTAGAGAAGATAAGTAGCGGTAGTTGCTTAGTTTCATAGCGGCAAGTTAACATAAAAAGATTCAGGTGGGAAGAGATCTGAGGGGGCTCTAGTGCTGTTTAACTATCATTGCGAGCGAAGCGTGGCAACCTAAGAAATATTATCTATAACGAGACAGCGTAGCCCATTCCTTGTGGCAATGCTGTTCCCCTATAGCTATTTCTTCTGGGTTGCCACGCTTCGCTCGCAATGACTGAGGCTTGCTCAGGTGTGCTATTTGGATTTTTTCCCGCTGCGTTTCATGTTTTCTTCGATCATTAAAACAAGACGCTTGTGAGAGAAAATTCTAGACAGTTGCCCTAAAAAATAATTGGTTATAGATCCTGTAATGACGTAGATTTTGTTTTTCCTTAAGGCTTTAAGTGATTGCTCAACCACCTGCTCGGCTGAAGCGATGTTGGTGGAAGCTTTCATTTGAGCCACTTGGTGGAAGTTTGATTGGGTGCTGGCAGGACAAACCGCAAGAAATTGTATACCCTCTTTATTATATTCTCCCCATAAGGCTTCAGTGAAGGAGAGGGCAAAAGCTTTAGAGGCTGCGTAGTTTGCTAAGTAAGGTGTTGGCATTAAGCCCAAGATACTAGAAATGGTAATGACTACCCCTGATTTTTTGGCTAGCATGTCCCTCAAAAAGAGTTGCGTTAATGACGAAACGGCGACGATGTTGAGCATTAACATGGCTTGATTGCTAGTAAGGTTGGTTTGATCGAGTTTTCCGTGTGTACCGAATCCAGCATTGTTAACGAGGACGTCAATAGCGATATTTTTTTCTTGCACAGCGTTGAACAGTTCTTGCGATGATTCAATGTGAGACAAATCTTTGGGAATAACGATAGCCTCAATATTGTGTTTTTCTTTTAGTGTAGTCGCCAGATTTTGTAATGCTGACTCATTACGTGCGACAAGAACTAAATTAGCGCCTTCAGCCGCAAATCGTTGTGCGAAAGCTTCGCCTATGCCAGAAGAGGCTCCAGTAATTAAGATCCATTTCTTAGTGAATTGTGTCACGCTAGTTCCTTTCGAGTTTCATAAAAATTTGAGCACTGCGTAAAAGTTATAAGGCTTTCACGCAGTGTTATGGCAAGTATTATCTGCACCCTATTTATTAATAACGTCTCACATGGTGGTTATGATTGGGGCCATGATAATGGCGATGAACATGACCAACACGTCCATGATGATGATAGTGGGTGTGATAAAACCCATGATTATTGCGGTAGGCTGGGTAATGTCGGTAATGTCGAGGTTGTGCTGGCACAACTACTACTGTGGGGGCTCTAACACCTACGTGTACGGTTCCATGAACCCTAGCACTAGCTGTAGTATAAGCTGTTAAGGCTAGAATGACACTAGCTAAAATACATATAAATCTACGCATATTACGTCTCCTTAATAATATAATACTTATTAAGTATAGTACATTTACTCTCCAAGAGGCCTTTTCAAGGAGCGCTGTCTGGGCGATGGCTCGACGGTATTTAGTCGGGCCGTTTTTCTTAAAATACAAACTTGGCGCTGCAAAAGACCTGGTTTTATAGCTATTTTACCTCACGTATCCCCTCCCCAGGGTTGAAAGCTAAGACAGTTAATTCGTGTGATAAGTCACTATATCAAAAGCTATCAAGTAAAAAAAGGGTAGAAATACCTAGTTTTTAAAATTCTAGAGGTTAATTTCTAATCTGTTGGAAGAGAGTCGGGAACATGATAGGCAGATATTCTGTGATAATTATGGTGATTTCAGCGGGTGGTTTTTCAGAGTATCAGTAACGTTTATTGTCGCCTCTAGTCATCTAAAATAGCAAGCACAATACTGTCAATGTTATTTTTCTTTAAGTTGGTTTGTTCAGTATTGGCCACTTTGGCATTTAAGTATGGGCCTACGCTGACCCGAAAAGACGGATTGCCTCGGTGAGTGATGCGGGTAACAGCGGCCTTATAGCCTAGTAAGGCGAGTTGTGCTTTTAAGCGCTCGGCATCTTTGAAGTGGCTCACTGTGGCTACTTGCACTAAATAATGCGTAGCGGCTGTATTTTTGGCTTTGTTATCGGATGACGCCGGTGTAGCAGCACTTTGTTTTTGGGGTAAGCTGCTTGAGGGGCTGGATTTTTCTTTAGGGGCTGGAGGGGTTGTTTCTACAGTGTCTTTTGGCAGCGTAGTATAAAAATCATAATGAGGCTCTGTGGACTGAGTGGGCTTTTTCTGTGAGTGTGCTTTTGCCTGAGAGGTGTGTTTGTCTGTTTGGCTTTGTGCGGTGGCCGCTTTGGTTTCAGAGGTTTTCTCGGTGGCAACTATTTGGTTTGGCGCACGTTCTGAGCGTATAAAAAGTAGTCCAGCTATAAGAAGGCCTACCAGCATGCCAGCCGACAACAAGAGTAGCGAGTGAAACAAGGGAGAGCGATTTGAACCTCCGCCACCTTGTCGTGATGGACGACGCCCACCGCGTGGCGTCATGTTATTATGCCGTGCATTACGGCGCGAACTCCGGCCTCTTGCGTAATCTCTTGCCATTTTAATCACCTCAACTGTTGAGTGGATGGGGATTGAATAGTGGGCAGAGGGATGCTGGATAATTTGATGGGTTTACCATTCAACATAAATTGATTCTTTTTGTAGGTTAAATGAACTTCATACTGATTGCCAAGCGGTGTTAACCAACCGGCCAATATCCAGCGATCAATATTTTCTTTGGCTAGCTCTTTGGCAGTGTTTTGCGTTTGATTTTGTTGTGGTGTAGTGAGAGATTGATAACGTGATTCCAACGTATTTTGCAGTAGTTGAATTGGGAAGGTGAAATTAGCTTCGCCTAGCGTGTTGTCTAGTAGTCCAAATATTTCATTATTGGATTGTTGTTTGCTGAGTTCAATGGATGCGTTACCGCGAATAGCACCCCACTGCGTATTGAATTCCGATGCTACAAGGTTGATGCTAAGTCCATTATTCAGCAATTTTAAGGCTAATGGCGTTAATTCTAGGGATCGTGCTGTGAACGAAGATCCCTGCTCATCGAGAATGTCGGCTTTTTGGCTTAACTGATTGAGTGTATTTAAATCCAAATTACTAACATTAAAAATAAAATGTTGAGCGCCATATTGGATGTTGTTTAATACGAAGGTGTCGACGGCTGCCTTCAAAGTGGTGTTAAGGTTGTTGTCTGCCATTTTATCTGTGGCTTTGAGCATGATGCCATGTAGCTTGACTGTGTTGGTGTTTTTTAGGGTTAAATCATTAATTTGTAATTGGCGTTCGCCATACCAAGCATCATAAGAAAGTTTATCAAGAGAGTAGGTGTATCGAGCATTTTTCACTTTTTGTTGATTATTGCTGAAGGGTATGTTGGCGGCGGCTAGATAGATATCGCCCTCACTGTGTTTCATTTTGTTAGACAGCTTGAATGTACCCGTTAGACCAGTTATGCCTACTGATTGATCGTTTTGAAATCCTGTACTGCTGAGATTGGGGCAGTCAAATTGCGCTGTGATATCGCCATTGAAATGGTAGACCGTCAGGTTGTTGATTTGCAGGTCGGGTTGCTCAAGGTGTAGTTCGCTGAGTGCCACGGCGAAAGTGAGTCCTTTGCTAGCGGTGTTAAGCGGTTTGTTGCTGCGCAAAATGATGGGGCCATGATAAATCTTTTCTTTAATGATAAATTCGGTGCTGCTTTTCTCTGGTGCGATGGCCGCTTTTGCGAGTGTTGGGGCTCGTAGTGTCACTTTGATTGTGGCGGTTGAGCTAAACCAACCACGCTGGTATTCAGCAATATGTAGGGTGAGGGGGGTTCGTGTTGAGATTAATCCATTGACGGCAAAGTACTTATGTTTAAGCCATAGCCCATCGGCAAACGGAGCCGTAAGGACTATTGTAACCAATAGTAAGGCGAAAATCAGGGCTTTTTTCATCAATAAATACTCCTAACAAAGACAACGAGTCATTATACGGTTGGTTGAACTGAAAATACTAGTCGTTGATGGCTGATTCTTCTTTGGGTTTTTGGTTGACCCAATCGCGTGGGGTAAGAAAATAGTTATAAAGACGAGCTTCTTCGCTACCGGGTGTCGGCTGCCAGTCATAACGAAAATGCACGGGAGAGGGTAATGAGATGAGAATAGACTCGGTTCGTCCCTTAGATTGTAGTCCAAATAGCGTGCCTCTATCGTAGACTAAATTA
>JBGSSQ010000069.1:0-7229 GCA_041736975.1 Gammaproteobacteria bacterium | reverse complement strand
ATAAGTCACGCAAAAATGCAGCATAAGTGTCGCCCATCGAGGCCTCATCTTCTGAACAAAGGTATGTCTTTTTAACAACGAGAGGCTCAGCTGCTGGGGCAGCATCGTCCGCTAGACCGTCGTCTATACTGATGACTGCTGGAGCTACTACTGGAGCGTCAACTAGCGCTTTTTGAAACTTCGCCCTATCCTTTGCGGTGGTATTTTGGCTAATCATTTGTTTTGCAATGGCAATGTTATCTTTGAATCGCGTTTCGAAGCTGATCTTGTCACTTAAAAGATCACCCTGTTCACCAACTTCAGCATTAAATTCCCAAATGACGATTTGCTCTAATTTTGGCGCAAGATCCTTACTGTGTCTTTCAGACATATAGGCACGCAATCCGCAGAGCAAAATAGTCAAATCAGTCATTTTCTTGGTAGCAGATGCTTCTTGATCCATAATCTTTTGCATTTCACCAGCAACGAAATAAGTCATTGTGGTATGCGTGCGAGTTTGTTCAATAGCAGAAGCGGTTAGCCCCTTAAACCATCCACCCCATGTATCTGTAGACTCATGCCCTTTTAGTGAATCAGGTTTATTCTTACCACGATACTCTTCAAATGTTGCTAATAATAACTCATACAAGCCAACGGGTGAGAGCAACTTGAACGGTTTTACATCTTCAACTGAAACTTCATCTTTATCAAATAACATTTTCTTCTCCTGGAGTAATAACAGCGACTTTTAACAAACTCTAGCCGCCACCATAGTAAAATAAAATAAATTAACAGCCGCCATCATATCACAATATTATCAACAAAATCAAACACTAACAGCCGACAAGCGAAGCAATGTGACAAATTCTAAATCATATGAATTCTTTTCATCTGCAGCCCGAACCAAACGATGGACCTCTTGCCATTCGGCCCCAGACCAGGCCGGAAAAAAGGCGTCTCCGTGAATATCGGCATCAATAAAAGTCAGGTAGAGCCTAGAAGCTAAAGGCAACACTTGCGTATAGAGCTGGCCCCCTCCAATCACCATCACCTCATCAGCAGAACCACATGCCTCCAAAGCCTGCTCCCAGCTAGTGACAAACACCACACCTTCCACAGCTCTATCGGTACGCGTCGTCAAAACGATATTCTGGCGCTGTGGCAGTGGCCTACCGATGGCATCATAGGTCTTACGCCCCATGATAATTGGCTTGCCAAGGGTTAGGGCTTTAAAGTGCTGTAAATCCGCTGGCAAATGCCAAGGCAACTGGTTTTGATTGCCAATCACTCGGTTATGCGCCATGGCAGCAATCAGTGATATAATCATGAATTATCCTTCGGTTTCAATACACTGCCATTTATGACAAAGCCTACGGACTGAATCATCGCTATTGAGCGCATGGATTTCTTCCGGGGTATACCAAGACAAATCGATAGACTCATTGCTAATGACTAGGGGTTGTGGATTCTGTAACTGAAGTAAAAAACGTATATCAAAGTGGTAATGAGCAGGTTCCTGGCCGATTTCGGGTATACGGTGCACATCCAAATCAAAAATCCCCGGAATTATTGGCTTTAGATCTGTTAATCCGGATTCCTCTTCAACTTCGCGCAATGCCTCGGACATCAAGTCGACGCCGTCGTCAACATGACCGCCCAATTGCAACCATAAGCCTATTTTACGGTGCAAAGTCAGCAATGCTTTTTGGCCAATAGGATCAATCACCCAAGCCGAAGCCGTGATATGTCCGTAAAAATTATTGCGTGCAAAACAATTGGTGCGCTCTTTCACAAAGGTCAGTATCCACTCACGCAACCTCAATTGTTCTGCACTTTGTGGTGCATAAGCGCTCAATAAGATCAACAAATCCTTTTGACTTCCCATCTTTCTCTCTACAGCTTTACCGCCGCTGGCTTGTTCAGTCGAATGCCCAAATCAGTTAATTGCTGGGTATCGACATTGCTTGGTGCCAGGGTTAATGGGCATTGGGCTGATTGAGTTTTTGGAAAGGCAATCACATCACGTATTGAAGTGGAGCCAGTCATCATCATCACCAATCGATCCACACCAAAAGCAAAACCACCATGTGGTGGCGCCCCCATGCGCAGCGCAGTCATTAAGTGACCAAATTGTTCTTGGCATCTTTCTTCGCTAAATCCAAGCAGTTTAAATACAGCATTTTGCAATGTGACGTTATCGATACGAATGGAACCGCCGCCAATCTCTATGCCATTAAGAACAAAATCGTACGCACGAGAAAGTGCCTTAGCCGGATCTTTGCTTAAGGCCTCTGGATCGCTAATAGAGGGCGCCGTGAATGGATGATGCGTTGATGTCCATCGCCCACCAAGCCCATCGTTTTCAAACATAGGGAAATCTACTACCCATAAAGGACGCCAGCCCCCTTCAACGATGCCAAGATCTTCACCTACTTTTATACGTAAGGCACCTAAGGCTTCGTTAACAATTTTTGCGGTATCAGCACCGAAGAAAATCACATCGCCTGTTTTTGCATTACAACGTTGTAAAATACTTTCAACCACCTCATCAGGTAAAAATTTTAAAATGGGTGACTGCAGACCTTCTTTGCCCGCACTGCGATCATTTACTTTGATGTATGCCAAACCTTTAGCACCATAAATCGCTACAAAATTACCGTAATCATCAATCATTTTTCGACTCAGCTTATCGCCCGCTGGCACCGATAATGCAGCAACGCGACCATCTGGATTATTGGCAGGACCTGAAAAAACTTTAAATTCCACATCACACAATAAATCACCAATGTCGACCAACTCCAAGGGTATACGCAGATCAGGGCGATCGGTACCAAATCGTCGTATCGCTTCTGCGTGAGTCATATGCGGGAAAGGATCCGCCAAAGTAACATTGAGCATTTCTGAAAATAATTGGCGCGTTAAACCTTCAACAATATTTTGAATATCTTTTTCTTTAATAAAAGACATTTCAATGTCAAGCTGCGTAAATTCTGGCTGTCTATCGGCACGTAAATCTTCATCACGAAAACAGCGAGCGACTTGATAATAGCGGTCAAGTCCAGCCACCATCAACAGCTGTTTGAATATTTGCGGGGACTGAGGTAATGCGTAGAATTCACCCGGATGCACACGCGAAGGCACTAAATAATCTCGCGCTCCTTCTGGTGTCGATTTTGTTAAAAACGGTGTTTCAACATCATAGAAGCCGCGACCTTCAAGATACTGTCGCATAATTCGCGTCACTTTAGCACGAAAGACAATACGAGCAGACATCTCAGGACGACGCAAATCGAGATAACGATAACGCAATCTGACGTCTTCACTCACTTCTTGATGTTCATCAATACGAAAAGGCACTGGATCAGCGCGATTTAATAACTCAACCTCATGTACCACTACTTCGACGGCACCCGTCGCTAAATCAGGATTAGCACTACCCTCAGGACGGAGACGCACTAGACCAACAATTCGTATAACGTACTCGTTACGCAAAGTCTCGGCCACTTGAAATTGAGCCTGATCTTCAGGATTAAAAACGATTTGCACACGCCCTTCACGATCTCTTAAATCCACAAAGATTACACCACCATGATCCCGACGGCGGTGAACCCAACCACACAATTCTACTTTCTGGCTAATTAATGATTCAGTGATCTGCCCACAATAATGACTACGCATAAATTCTTTCTTCCCATTCAATGTGTAAAACTCAAAAAAACCGAGTATTTTCCAACCCGTAAAAAAACCATCCTGTGATGAGCTCCCCCTTCAAGGGGATTTGCTGTAAACCTCTAATGTTAAGAGGTTATCTTCTCTTTATCGCTAGGCATTACCACGCCTAAAGAGACAACCATCTTGAGCGCTTCATCCACACTCAAATCAACCTTTAACGTATCTTCTCTAGGTACAATAATGAGAAAACCGGAGGTAGGATTCGGTGTCGTGGGGACAAAAACCGTTAACATACCTTCGCCGGCCATACCAGGGGCGTAATTGAAACTCCCACCCGTTTGGAATGCGATTGTCCAAAGCCCTTTACGCGGATATTCTATCAACAACACGTTGCGAAATGATTCTTCCGAAGAAGAAAATAGCGTAGTTAACACCTGTTTTACTGCTTGATAAATGCTGCGCACTAAAGGAATGCGAAGCAAGAAATATTCCCACCATCCGACTAAACGATTGCCTAGGATATTGGTAATTAACATTCCGGTTATTGCCACAATCAGAAGAGCAAAAATCAAACCTAATCCTGGCAAGTGAAAGCCCAACAAATAATCGGGTCGGTAACTGCCTGGAATAAACTCTAGTGTTGTGTCAAATAAATCAACCATAAAACGAAGTACTAGCAAGGTCACCCAAATAGGCACCCAAACCAAGACTCCGGCGATCACATAACGTCGTAATGCGGCACTCAATTTCACTTAGTCATCCTTTTTAGACGTTGCTGTGCTGGGTGTCTTGGTTTCAGCACCGCTCCCAGCCTTACTGCTCACACTCTCACTAGCAGGTCTCTTGCTAACCGTATTGGCACTGCCCTCACCTTTACTGGAACCTGTTTTTGTCTCAATCCCAGCATTTTTTTCGGCCCCTTGCTCCGATGCTGTTGCAAGCTGGGCATCAGCACTCTTAGCATCGCTTCCAGCACTCCCACTATTATCCGTAGGCGCTGCCTTATACCAACCGCCGCCCTTAAGCTGGAAATTGGTGGCTGAGACCATTTTATTAAGCGTCTCCTGGCCGCAAGCAGTGCAGACTCGCAACGGCTCATCGCTTACTTTTTGCAGCGCGTCAAATTCGTGCCCACATTGAGCACACTGATATTCATAGATAGGCATAGCCTACTTCTCCCCAGAATTAAGATCCCAACGTAGCGCATCCTTGTGCTGTGGTCAAGAGCGGGCCCTGCACAATCCTATTGCTCTCACCGTGTAGGGGCAGTATGATCGCTATTCATTGATTTTAATTTCTAAAGGGAATCTATGCGTACCTCTCAATTTTTACTGGTGACACAAAAAGAAACACCCGCCGATGCCGAGATTATCAGCCATAAACTCATGCTGCGTTCTGGTATGATCAGTAAGCAGGCCTCCGGCATTTATTCTTGGCTACCACTGGGGTTACGTGTACTCAAGCGCGTGGAAGCCGTGGTACGCGAAGAGATGGTGCGCATTGGTGCCGGTGAGCTGTTAATGCCGGCCATACAACCTGCCGAGCTGTGGCGAGAATCAGGCCGCTGGGAACAATACGGACCAGACATGCTGCGCATTAACGACCGCCACAATCGTGAGTTTTGCTTCGGCCCTACCCACGAAGAAGTGATCACAGATATTGCTCGCAATAAAATCCGCAGCTATAAACAACTGCCCATCGTGTTTTTTCAAATTCAAATGAAGTTTCGTGATGAGATACGCCCTCGCTTTGGCGTCATGCGCTCGCGTGAATTTCTCATGAAAGACGCTTACTCGTTTCATCACGATGGTCCCTCTCTGGAAGACACCTATCAAAAAATGTATCAAGCCTATTCAACCATCTTCACTCGCTTAGGCCTTAATTTTCGCGCTGTACTAGCGGATACTGGCAGCATTGGTGGACATTTCTCTCACGAATTCCAAGTGTTGGCCAATTCAGGCGAAGACTTACTCGCCTTCAGCGACAGCAGTGATTACGCCGCCAACGTCGAACGCGCCGAAGCCTTAAACCCCGGAGACCAACGTCCCGCGCCCACCGCGGAAATGACATCCGTTGATACAGCAACAAACCACACTGTAGAAAGTGTCTGCCAATTATTAGGGATCACCAACAATCGCTTAGTCAAAACCCTTTTAGTCGTTGGCACAGACGACCAGATAGTGGCTCTTGCCCTGCGCGGTGACCATGAACTCAACCCAATCAAAGCCGCAAAACACCCCAAAGTCGCTGAACCATTACGCTTTGCTGATGAGGAGTCGATCAAACGCTTAGTCGGCTGCAAACCTGGCTGCATAGGCCCTGTTAACCTTAAAATCCCGCTGATTGTTGATCGTGACGCCGCCATACTCGCTGATTTTGTTTGTGGCGCTAACCAAGACAACCATCACTACCAGAACGTAAACTGGGAACGCGATGCCCCCCTAGCCGAAATTGCCGATCTACGCAATGTAGTCCCTGGCGATCTCAGCCCCGATGCTCAAGGCAAGTTGCAATTTGCTCGCGGCATCGAAGTCGGCCATATTTTTCAATTAGGCAGTAAATACAGCGAAGCCATGAATGCCAACGTCTGCGACGAATCAGGCAAGGCCCGTCCCATGCTCATGGGCTGCTATGGCATTGGCGTTTCACGCATCGTCGCTGCCGCCATCGAGCAAAACCATGATGACAGTGGCATTGCTTGGCCAGAACCTTTGGCCCCTTTCCAAATCGCCCTTATTCCCGTCAATCTCAGCAAATCCTATCGCCTTCGCGAGGTCTGTGAAAAAATCTATGCTGAGCTGATAGCCGCCGGATATGACGTGCTCTTTGACGACCGCCAAGAACGCCCCGGGGTATTATTCGCGGACGCCGACCTTATAGGCATCCCTCATCGCCTGGTTTTAGGTGAAAAAGGGCTGGACGCTAACATCATAGAATACAAGGCTAGAAAAACCGGCATGACTCAAGAGCTACCCTTAGATGGCTACCTCGACGCACTAAAGCACCAGGTTTATCGTCGAAATCCTTTTTAGCTAATGCCATATTCACTCGGGCTGGATCAATAGCTAAGATCATCGAGGTCTCCACCTCATCAGCATGCGAGCCCCCTTCATGCTCTGGTCTAAGACCTTTACGTAGTTCTTTTAGAAGGGGGAAAAATTTTTTGAGGTCGGTGAACTGCACAGCAATATTTTTTGTCGCTAAAACAGCCGTCGCTTCTCACATATGCAAATTGACGATACACATTCAGGCGCTATTTTTTATCGTTCAGCCATTCAAAATCTTCAGCACGTGGAAATGTTGTTATCACATCCATAAATTCTTCAGGGGGTGTAGCCACTTTTCTTCTATCTAAATCCATCCACGCACCTTCAACAATAATCTGTGCAGATAATTCTTGTTGCGCATTATAGAAGCGGTGTTGCATCACCCAAATTTTACCATTGCGACGCATCGCTTGAATCACGCAATCTACCGTAAAAGCTTCATTTAATCCTAACTCTCTGGAGTATCTCGTCTCTTCACGGAATAATACTGGCCCCAAACGAAGGGCCATCAATTTTTCAATGGGCAAACCA
>JBGSSQ010000068.1:0-2895 GCA_041736975.1 Gammaproteobacteria bacterium | reverse complement strand
GCACATTGAGGGTATCAGCAAAATACACTAATTGTTCGTAAGGCATTGCTTCACGCAATGCTCTTAGAACAGTGATGCCACCAACGCCGCTATCAAATATTCCAATGGGATGTGAAGAGAGCATTATTTATTATAAAACCTTTAATAAGCGAAAATAATGACGACGATGCTCACAGATTGTCCAATTAAAGTCAACTTCAACATCAGTGTTAATCTGCGCCCCGCCCCTATTAAATGGATTGATCAATAATAGTATCTTGCAGAATCAGGTATCTTTATGGTAAAACTCACTGTATATTATTTGATAATGTTTTATTAGGAGCGTGCATTATGCTGAAAAGTTTTAAGAAAGTGTTGAAGGGTTACCAAGCATTTCGTAAGAAATATGCGCATGGTAACGGCTCAATTATGCGTTCGCTTTCACTTCACGGACAGCAGCCCAAGGTAATGGTCATAGCTTGCTGTGACTCTAGAGTAGATCCTGCAGTGATCCTACAGTGCGATCCTGGAGATTTGTTCGTAGTTCGAAACGTTGCCAATATTGTTCCTCCCTATGAAAAAGATGCTACTCACCATGGTACCAGTGCCGCCTTAGAATTTGGTGTATCCTTCCTTAAGGTCAAACATCTAATCCTATTAGGGCATAGTCAATGTGGTGGCATTCAAGCCTTACTGGATGAAAGTACT
Organism: Gammaproteobacteria bacterium; assembly: GCA_041736975.1. GTDB lineage: Bacteria > Pseudomonadota > Gammaproteobacteria > JAIEPX01 > JAIEPX01 > JAIEPX01. The sequence goes on along the minus strand of JBGSSQ010000068.1, from coordinate 2,208 downwards.
GCCAGTCCTAACGATTTTATATCAAGTTGGGTTTCCATCATTAAAAAGGACCACCTCACACACCTCAGGCCTGATGACTTCGCTAAAGAGGCCCTACACCAATCACATCAAAATTGCCTTGAGTTTCCCTGGATAAGAGAAAAAGTGTCTCAAAATCTCCTCAAAATTCACCTTTGGTACTTTGATATTAAAGCCGGAGAGATTTTCACCTACTCGGAGGCTGATCAAACATACATGCCACTAGAAAAGCAGAAGCTTAACGAACTATTAAGGGCAAATACGAAATAATAGCGAATATAGCGGGTGTTAACTGTCATATTTCATTATAATAAAAATATTATCAAGAACATGAGAGGCGACAGTGGAAGAGAAAAAAACAAATTCTAATGCTTATGTAAGGGTAGCAAAACACTGCCTAGCCTGGCTGAGGTCTGTAAATTATAGCTTTGCCATTACTAATCCTAATCTAGACAAAGAGATAGAAAAAAAATTAGTCATCTATTGTATACATGGTACCGCTGATCGAACAGGCTGCTTTGATGACTTTAAGTCCAATATTATCAGTCGATTACCCAGCTTTGTAGATAGCATAAAAGTAATCGCTTTCGACAATAGGTTCACTGGTGAATGTATCTATGGCTTTGCCAAACAACTAAAAGACCAAATCGTGCTAAACAAAGATCAAGACGTGGTACTAATTGGTCACTCTAGGGGCGGGCTTGTGTGCACTTATTTTGCTGAGCATTTAGCCGCCCGAAATGACATAAATGTCCATCTTGTCACCACAGTCTGCTCGCCTTTCAGAGGCTCTTATCTTGCACTAAAGCCAATAACGTCAGCATCAAATTCTGTGCTACAAATGTCTGTAGGCAGCAATTTTCTAACAGAATTATCAGAACAAGTTAATCAATCGGAAATACCCTATCTTCACATTGGAGCAACCCATGATAAGGTGGTGTCGGGTGATTCTTATCTGCCCTACAATCATCCCGCACAGAAAAACAACACGCTTCTGCTAAATGGGGAAATGCACTTATCTGCCATGTCTACTCACGAGTTGGCAGACTCTTTTCTCAATAGTATAAAACAAATTGACCTGAATCAGGCATCTCAACAACAGCTGAATAATAACAACGATCTATAAAGCGCCCCTTCTATAAGAGGTGTAACCTATTCAAGCCGCTCACACTACAGTATATATTGACTGAGATCGACATTCTCAGCCAAAGCAGCCAGACGAGTATCGACGTATTTTTTATCAATCACACACTTTTCACCGCTGCGTTCGCTGGCATAGAATGATACCTCTTCAAGCAAACGCTCCATGATAGTGTGTAAGCGTCGTGCACCAATATTCTCTGTTCTTTCATTGACTTGGAAGGCAATCTCAGCTAACCGACGAATGGCGTCTTTGCGGATCTCAAGTTTTAAACCTTCAACAGCCATCAGCGCAATATACTGCTCAGTAAGTGAGGCCTTGGGCTCTACTAAAATACGCTCAAAATCATCACTGGTTAAAGCATCTAATTCTACGCGAATCGGCAAACGGCCCTGAAGTTCTGGAATGAGATCAGAGGGTTTGGATAAATGGAATGCACCTGAAGCAATAAACAAAATATGATCCGTTTTAATCATTCCATAACGTGTGCTAACCGTCGTCCCCTCTACCAACGGCAACAAATCTCGCTGCACGCCTTCACGAGAAACATCGGCGCCCATATTATTGCTCCGCCCTACTACCTTATCAATCTCATCGAGAAAGACGATACCATTGAGCTCTACTGCTTGTATGGCACGATTTCGAATCTCTTCCTCGTTAACCATTTTAGAAGCTTCGGCTTCGGTAATAACTTTAAAAGCTTCTTTTACAGTAAGTTTTCGTCGTTTGGTTTTATCGCTAGATAAGTTTTGAAAAAGGCTCTGTAGCTGGGTGGTCATTTCTTCCATACCCGGGGGCGCCATAATTTCTACACCCACCTGCATTCCAGGCAAATCAAGCTCAATTAATTTATCGTCAAGCGCACCTTCACGCAGCTGTTTGCGAAAAAGTTGTCTAGTACTGGAGTCCTCTTTAACAGCCAACTCCTGCTTTTCGCTAATAGAATCAACCTCAAATCCATCGTGCGCAGGCGGCAATAACGCATCTAAAATTCGCTCCTCCGCAGCATCTTCCGCTCGACTATTAACACTGTGCATTTGAGCTTCACG
>JBGSSQ010000070.1:0-13070 GCA_041736975.1 Gammaproteobacteria bacterium | reverse complement strand
GGTGCTTTTCTCCTTTTAGTTCCCTTTGGTGGCGAAGTCAGCTTCATTGGCAAATGTTTTATGGCCTTCCAAAATATGAAAATGTCTGGCTTTAGTGCCGGTATGGGCGTCTTTAAACAATTCGGTGGCACGCTGAATATTTACACGTGGATTGGTATCCTGACGCTAATTGGCTTAGTCTCTAAACATGGTATTTTAATCGTTGAGTTTGCCAATCAACTGCGCTCACAGGGGAAGGGGATCACAGAAGCCGCTATAGAGGCCGCGGGAATCCGTCTACGCCCGATTCTAATGACCACAGCTGCCATGGTACTCGGCGCTATTCCACTGGTGTTCGCTGGTGGTGCGGGAGCGATCAGCCGTAAAGAAATTGGTCTAGTGATTATTGGTGGCATGCTCTTTGGGACCCTAATGTCCCTTTTTGTAGTGCCCATCTTCTATACCTTGTTGGCGCCCTTCAAAAAAGCCAATATAGCGATTAAGTCATAAGCCTAGGTGTTAGGCTAGCGTTAACATGGTTATCAAAGTCACTCATTATTCACCATCAGTGCTGTCTATGGGGTGATGAGGCCATCAACATTGCTTCCATCTTCGAGTATCTAGCAAGTCTAAGATATCAGGCTAAGCGGCTTGATCGTAAGGATGAACCTCACTCTTAATCTTCTTGCCTTCTTTTTCTAAGGTCGATTTCAAGTCGTAATCTCTTTGAAGATTCAGCCAAAACTCGCTGGACGTCCGAAAAAACAAAGCCAAACGAATAGCTGTGTCTGCACTAATGCCTCTTTGACCATTCAAAATCGCAGTAATCCGGTTTGTAGGCACAGACAATCTTTCCGCAAAAGCATTTGCGGACATCTCTATAGCGTCTAGCTCTTCTCTGAGAATCTCACCGGGGTGAATAGGTCGCATTTTGTTCATCATACTTAAACCTCCTAACATCTAAAAAAACACTTAGTGATAATCCACTATTTCAACATCATGGACTTCATTATTTCAGATCGACACCCTAATCTCTCGCGTAGATCTTTTTTAATACGATCCTGTCTTGGGCACAAGATCCCTTGTTTGTAATAACTTAATACACTGACTGGAGTACATAAGTGATAAAGACGAACGCCCTTGTAGTGTTCTTTTAACAAGCTAGATATTTCTTTCAATACGTCATCTTTTTTTTTAAATTCACCAGGATAAACCGTCATAAATCAAGACAAGTCTTCAGCACTAAAATCTGATAAGTAGTCAGATAAAGGGTTACCGAAATTTTTTAAAAAAATTTGATTTATATTGTTGAAATCTTTTTTCCACCTAAAATAAACATTGTTCATTTCTAATCCTTATGTTGATGGAAGGTAAGTGACAACTCTCAACCTTTTCAGAATCTCATTGCTCCATAAAACAATTCCTTTCATTGTATTAAATCAGTCTGAGTCTAAAAGAGCAAACGAAAACGTTAATACGACACCATTAGCCGCGGTAAACGCTTCAGGTCGAAGCTAAAAAAACTGAATATTTGCCCTAGTGAATCGAGTGGTTTGCAATCATCAGAAAAAAGCGCTATAATGATCAATAGTATGACCATCTCTTGGATTATTGGGCAAAGTATTGACCATTATGGGCAGAAAAAGAATCGTTACAACTCCAGCACTAGAGCGGATATTCACTCAATTGGGCGAGAATATTCGCTTAGCTAGACTGCGCCGAAGGTTTTCAGCGGCTATTGTTGCGCAACGAGCTGGTATTGCACGCAATACTTTACGAGCAATTGAGCGAGGTGATACCAATGTTACCATGGGTGCCTACGCCAATGTTCTAAACTCTTTAGGGCTAGAGAAGGATCTAGAGTCACTTGCGCGCGATGATGAATTAGGTCGCAGACTTCAGGATGCTGGTTTACCTCTCAAAGCACGAGCGCCACGTTTAAAGCGTATTGCTGATGGAACGAAGAAGCCACTCAACCCACCGAAGCAAAAAACTGGGCATAAAACAAAGTCTGACAGTTCATCTAGGAAACCACGCACAGCCCAAAATAAGGATGAAAAGATTGATGTGAATAAGAAACATGAATAACAGTACACAACGTAATATTGAAGTCTTTGCACACTGGCTCGGTTTTTCGAAACCAGTTTTGATTGGTGTTCTGCACGCCACACCTTCTCGTGGCAGAGAGATTTTTTCTTTCGAATATAATCAAAATTGGCTCAATGAAAGTCAAAATGTTGCTATAGACCCAGCACTGCAATTATTTAATGGACCTCAATACACTAAACTTGAACAGAAGAATTTTGGCGTTTTTCTTGATGCATCACCTGACCGCTGGGGACGTGTACTCATGGACCGTCGAGAAGCGCAGATTGCTCGCGAAACAGGGCAAAAGGTCCGCAACCTTGTTGAGTCTGACTATCTCTTGGGGGTGCATGACGAGCATCGAATGGGAGCACTTCGATTTAGGACTGATCCAAAGGGACCATTTCTTGACTCAAATAAAACGCTAGCCTCTCCACCCTGGACCTCGTTACATGAATTAGAACATGCCAGCTTAGAGCTTGAAAAAGACCAGTCAGAAAGAAATCCTAGCTATTCAAAATGGCTGCAAATGCTAATTGCTCCTGGCGGGTCGCTGGGTGGCGCTAGACCTAAAGCAAGCGTTGTTGATGAGCATAAGCGATTATGGATTGCTAAATTTCCAAGCGGAAATGATGAAATCGATATCGGCGGCTGGGAAATGGTTGTTCACACATTAGCAAGGCGCGCTCTTATCAATGTATCTGATGCCCAAGCGCAGAGATTCAATAGTCAACATCATACATTTATCAATAAACGATTTGATCGCACTGATTCCGGCGAACGCATTCACTTCGCTTCTGCGATGACTTTACTACAGCGCTCAGATGGTGATGATGCATCTAGTGGCGCCAGCTATTTAGAACTCGTCAATTTTATCAAGCAACATGGCGCGCTACCTGCACAAGATTTAGAGCAACTATGGCGCAGAATAGTCTTTTTTATTTGCGTTACTAACATCGATGATCACTTAAGAAATCACGGTTTTATTCTTCAGCAAAATGGCTGGGTACTTTCACCCGCTTTTGATATGAACCCTGTAGCGAGAGGGCATGGCCTAAAACTCAATATTTCTGAAACCGACAATGCACAAGATTTACAACTTGCGAAAGATGTCGCTAAATATTTTCGAATTAATCAAAAAAAGGCTGATAAGATAATTCTCGAGGTGGTTAAAGCAGTTAAGCAATGGCGTAAAATTGCAAATTCAACCGGAATACCTATTAAAGAGCAAGAAAAAATGGCGCAGGCATTTCAAGTTGCAGAAGCTTAGCGTTAGCATATACATTAAAGTCACTCATTATTCAACATAGTGCGACATCTAACAAACGATGTATCTGTCCCACTAGACAAAATGGGATCGATAAAAGCGGGTACTGAATTGTATTACCATCAGATGTTTTAAGCTGAGATCTTTTCGCCAGTTCTCGTACAACCCAAGTTTTCCCCACTTGGCGTACGCCACGAATCACCAGCGGTTTGCGCTGACTGAGTGATAGCCACTCAAGAAGGTAGTATAGAACTTTCCTGTTCATAGGCTTGATTTTAGTTGATGACCGACCGTGAGTTTGCGATGCAACTGCAATCACGACGCAGCATAGAAATATGCTCTTTTCGCCGATATAGAGCCAAATTGCGCGCATTTCTAGCCTAATCATGGCGAAATTGACATATTCCTTCAGCTGAACTAGAATATGACCATTAAATTATCACTGTGGAGACTCTATGTTCTCGAGGCTACTGGATCTTAGTGCTGCAGCACATCGTAGTGCCATGCTATTTGGTCCTAGGGGTACAGGCAAAACCTACTGGGTTGCTCACAATCTTAAAGATGCATTAGTGTTTAATCTTCTCAAAAGTGAAACATACAGCGATCTTCTCGCCAATCCTAGTCGCCTTGAAAATCGTATACCGCCAGACTTTAAAGAGTGGATTGTAATTGATGAGGTACAAAAAATACCCGAATTACTCAATGAAGTGCACCGATTGATTGAGGAAAAGGGCTATAAATTTTTATTGACTGGTTCAAGCGCTCGCAAGTTAAAACGTGATGGCGCTAATTTACTGGCTGGGCGTGCATTGCAGTATTATATGCACCCACTCACCTGCACAGAGCTTGGAGAACAGTTCTCTCTAACCAAGGCGTTGCAATTTGGGTTATTACCCGATGTTTATCAGGTTGATGATCCCAAGCATTATTTGCAGTCATATGTGGTTACCTATCTACAAGAAGAGGTTTTACAAGAAGGTATTCTGAGAAATATCGGCGAGTTTAGACGCTTTCTGGAAGTTGCTAGTTTTTCACAGGGTGAAGTCTTGAACATGTCAGAGTTGGGTCGCGAGGCTGGCATCAAACAGAAAGTCTGCGCCAATTACTTTGATATTGTTGAAGACCTACTGATTGGCGTGAGAATTCCTGTGTTTACTAAACATGCCCAACGGCAATTGGTATCTCATCCAAAGTTTTATTATTTTGATGTCGGTGTTTATAGAGCCTTACGCCCCACCGGGCCATTAGACAGCCCAGAAAGTATTGACGGGCATGCGCTCGAAACACTGGTACTACAGCATTTAAGGGCCATTAATGACTACCTGAGATTGGGCTACACCTTGTACTTTTGGCGTACACGGGGCGGTGTTGAGGTAGACTTCATTGCCTATGGCGAAAGGGGACTGCACGCCTTCGAAATTAAACGTAAACGTAAAATCAGTAGCACTGATCTGAGAGGTCTACGCGCATTTGGTAATGATTACCCCATGGCAAAGTTACACTTATTTTACGGTGGAGAAGAAGTGGAATACTATGACAATATCACTGTCTATCCAATCAAAACCGGCTTGATGAAATTAATCGAATTATTAACCTGAATAATCTGATAGTCTAAATGTGTAAAACAGCATGGTATTTTCGGTAATACCTGATCAGGGGATCATTTTAAGTTTTGCTAGACGATAACTAGCAAACCACTTGACCTCTCGCCTAAAATTTGATATATTTCGGCAAATATAAAAAAGGGCACCTATGAAAGTAATTAATAAGAGAATCCATTTTCTAGAGGAACTTGAAAATTTTTTGGAACAATATGAATCCAAAAAAATATCTGCAGTAGCCGCGCAACCCGCGCTTCAAAAGCTAATCGAGCAACTAAGCGTTTGCGATTACTAAAGAGGATAAAGGCATGCAAAACAAAATTGGCGCATTATTAGAGGAGTTACTGCGCGATCCAAAAAACGATTATGTCCCCTTATTCTATGAGCTTAATGCTGAAACTTCAAAAGAATTAAAACAGCTATTATTCAATGCATTTCATGAAAATTCCATTGTAAAATTCAGTGCCCCTCATTTTCTTTATTGGTTGCGTCTATTAACTATCACCCATTTCTGGTCAGATCAATCCATACTCCAACAGATCCCTTTTCTAGAGAGAGACTTCAATGCCATTGCTGATATCTATATCGATGCGTTCAATTTTGGGGGGCGACCCTCTCAAATTTTTTCTACTATAAACCAGACATTAAAAAAACACTTGAGGCCAATTGACGTTGAGTCGGTATTTAAAAAAAATTTTTCAGAAAATGAATTCATGAACATATCTGTGCAGATTTTTAAACCTTATATAAATAAATTTTTAGCAATACTAGACAAGTCACGACAAAAAGCAATTGCAGTCGAAGCACTTGAATTTGGCACTTTAGACGATTTATGTCAGCAAGGGGCGTTTTTGCGCTGGGAAAGTGTTGTTTTACTAGCCATAGAATTTAATTTCAGCGATGAAAAAGTAATCAAACTAGTCAATCATCGCAGCATTAATCTTGTAGGCAAGGCTGAAAAAGAATCCTCAGTTCTCTACCATCTCATCAAAAACAATCGCTGGAAGCTACTATGGAGTCTTCTGGAAGGCAACAATATCATAGAAAAGGATATTGAGTGCCTAAATGCTATACGACGTGACATTAATGGAACACCGATATGGACTAAACTACCAATAAATTCAAATAGTATACCTAAACCTGTTTGGCAACAGAACATTTTCCCTCACTGCTCGCTACTTACCAGAACCAATTTGAGCAGCGTTAACAAAGAATTTCATATTAAATCTGATGATATTCGGCAATTGCACGCAGAATTTCCTGATATTTATCAGGAACGACTATTATATGAAGAAAATCAGCAACTGAAGCAACTCCCTATTGAACCGTTCAATGCCTTGGTTCGTTGCAATAATATCCGTAATGAAGCTTACAATACCAATGATTTGCGTAAGCATGTTTCACTCTCAAAGGCCCTGGGAAACCGCGACCTACATTCATTACAAGCCTCACTGGCCAAACTCAGTGAACGAGATAAAATAGGGTGGTATGCCTTACCCAGCAACAAAATAACCCTTTCACTTTTTGCCAGAGCATGCGCCGGCAATAATGTAACTATCTTGCTTTTTCTGCTAGCAGAGATGTCGGTTGATCACGAACTTATTGACAATGAATATCTTTGTAATTTTCGTGTTTATATTGCAGAGCTTTGCTGTCAATACGGTGCTTTAGACATTGTTAAATTCATACTATTGGCGGACTCAACTGGAGAGTTATTCCAGCTGGGTTCGTATTTAGACTACGCGTGTAAAAATAGGCATACGTCAACTGTTAAACTTGTAGCCCCGCTTGCATCAAGAGAAACGCTAGAAAAATGTTTAATCGACACTAGCAAAGATCCTCTCGCGATCAATGTAATGAAGGTTTTACTGCTACTCCATGAACCGCACCCTGCCATTCTAAAATCTATTTATACCAACAACCAAAAATTATTTTATATCCATTCACCTGAAGCTGATATTCTACGTAAAATTGAAAAGTTACTTATAGAAAAACTCTCATTATCAGGAGAAATTTTAAAACCTCTAGCTGATCTTAAAATTCACACGGGCATACAGCAAATAGTCAATTTACTTTGCTTATTCAAATCGTCTCTCAATGAAAAAAAATCACCTAAAGTTGAATTGATAATTTCTGGAATAAAAAGACTTGTAGATGAAAATATTACTCAAAAAAAAGCGGAAAAAGGCCTTTTATCTTGGATATCATCTTCCAGAAAAGACAATGCTTCTATCGCTTTGTTTGAGGAAATTAAGGCTTTATTCAATGATGAATACGATCTAAAAAATTTCTCACACAATAACAATTAGCAGCCCTCCCCTATCATTGCGAACGAGATGAATCAACCCAGTAAAGATATGGTATTTAAGTAAAGAAGGGGCAGATCTTCAAAGCCCCCCTTTCACCTTAATCTTCCATTAAACGCACAGCTAATACATCACAAGCGGCACCGTGTAATACGGCATTGGCTGTTGAGCCTAGAAGTAATCGTATACCGTGACGGCCGTGGCTGCCTACAACGATAAGATCAGCGCCTAAGCGGTCGGCTTCTTCTAAAATAATGGTTCTAGCAGGGCCCACTTTGATTATTTGGCGATCTTCACCCAAACCTAAATCGCTAGCTTGTTTTTGCATTGAATCAGAGGCGTTTTCTAGCAGCATTTCTTCAATATCAGCGCCTGCAGCAACACCGTAGGCAGCTCCGTAGCTGCTCATATGCTCTATGGCATGCACTAAGTACAGTTCGGCACCGAACTCATCGGCTAATGCCTTGGCTTTTGCGGTGGTGATGGTGTCACAACTTGGATCAAGTTCAACGGCTAGAACAATTTTCTGATAAACCTTCATAGTATTAAGCTCCTGGTGATGTAGTGGTTACTGGCAACGAACAGCTAATATGTCGCATGGCGCATCAGTAAATAAAGCCGCTTGTTGATTATCGTTATTTACAACAATCAGGTCGACTTTCTTAGCTCTTGCCGTGTCCATAATTATGTCATGGCTATTGCCTAAAACGACTGATTCATCCGCATCACTTAGGTCATGAGCGTTGGCAGCGGCCATTAAACGGCCTCTTGCGACATCAACAATTTTTGCCTCGATTTGATTAATAGAGGGTAATTGATAGCCTAAACCGCTGGCAGCTAAGTGTGGCATGGTATAGAGCAGACTCACTCGCGCACCTTCATTGGTAGCGAATTCCTTGGTGACGTCCATAGTTTCGTCAGATTGGTTAATGCTATCGATAGCCATCAAAATGTGTTTGTACAGATTCATAATAAACTCTTCCTTGAGTTAAAGCAGCCTTTGGGCTACAGTTAAAGTTAAGCACTTCAAGGAAGATAAATAAACACTGAATGAAAGCGTTAATAGAGACATTAACGCCTGCCGATTTATCTTCCCTGTTCGTGCAATGAACTCCCCATCCTTGGGGAACTACCCGTTAATTGCTTCATGCATCTAACGAGTAGATGTGCACATTATATCCAAATGCCATGCGAAAAAGATGCCGGGAAACGACCCAACCTCATGTAAGACATTCGCCATTCCTAAATTTCAAAAAAAGCATATAAATCAATCAGTAGCGTCATTATCGCTTGAAATAACATGAGGAATGGCAACCTGGGACTTACCTGTGTATAACTAGGGTATAAATATCTAAGCCTATTTACTCCCCAGGTTATACACAGGCAATGCACAGATTGGCCAGCAAAAAAACACCATGCAACAGATTGATTTAACTAGTCTATTAATCTTATGCTCCTTATCCACAGCCCTAACTACTATCACTAACTTAAAAATAAGAATAAAGAGAGAAAGAATAAAGAAAGGAAGTCAGGAATGAGGGGGCTCTTGCTTAGGCGGTCTTTTGGATATATTTGTCATTTTCTGATTGCAAGATGGAATCAACCCCGCTATACTGCCTCTCCTATTTCTTGATAACTGCTTGAGGCGTGTAATGAAACGAACATTTCAACCGACGAATCTTAAACGTAAGCGTACGCACGGCTTTCGTGCTCGTATGGCAACCAAAAACGGTCGTCTTGTATTAGCGCGTCGTCGCGCCAAGGGGCGTAAGCGTCTAACGGCTTGAATCCGCAAGGTTTTTCACGTCAGGTTAGGCTTCGCACACAATACGAGTATAAAAACGTATTTGAGCGTCCTCACAAGTTAACAGTCGATTATCTCACCGCATTTTGCCGTCAGAACCCACTTCAGCACCCTCGTTTAGGTGTCAGCGTTCCTAAACGGTCATTTAAACAAGCGACCGACCGTAATACCGTAAAGCGGGTTATTCGTGATTCTTTCCGGCACAAGCAACAGCAACTTTGTAGTCTCGATATTGTTATTGTCGTGCGAATTCCGTCTTCAACCTTCAGCAAAAGAGAGCTTCGAGAATGTATAGAGCGTTTGTGGCTAAAAGTCGAGACTCAATTCTCTGGTGCTTAATGCTCTTTGTTCGGGCTTATCAGCTAGCAATTAGTCCGCTCTTAGGGCATCATTGTCGATTTGAACCGACATGCTCCTGTTACTGCATGCACGCGCTCAAAAGTCACGGGGTGATAAAAGGCCTTTGGCTCAGTGTCCGCCGATTGTCACGATGTCACCCATTCCATCCCGGTGGATTTGATCCGGTACCTAACCAGAAAGATGAGTTATGATAGACAAACGTATGTTCCTTTATATCCTGTTGGGCCTTATTGGCTTCTTATTGTGGAATCAATGGCAAACGGAGCATGCTCCAGTCCCCGCTCCAGTGGTGAACGAAGCTAATGCAGCGTCGCCTAATGTGCCAACACAGGTGCCCAGTACCGCAAGTACTAATTTGCCACCTGAAGCGATTGTGGCTGCTCAGCAAAGTGGTCATGCTACCGGAACCGCCACTAACTCAGCTAAGGACTCTCTAACAAGTGAGTTTATTGTCGTTTCTACTGACACCTTGACCTTAGTCATTGATTCTAGAGGGGGCAATGTACTAAAGGCGGCGCTGCCTAGATATCCTGAAGCTGTGGCTACCCCTGATGTACCTGAACAGATCTTCAGTAATGACCCTGAAAAGCTCTATCTTGCACAAAGTGGTCTTATGGGATCAGACGGGCCAGATACTTCTAAAGGGCAAGTCCTTTATCATACTGATAGCGCACGCTATAAGCTTCCCTCAGATCAAGATAGTCTAGTCGTTGACTTCAAATGGAACGATAATAAAGGCCTATCGGTGATCAAGCGTTTTACTTTTAAGCGTAATCACTATGATTTTGACGTTGAGTACCTCATTGATAATCAAAGTAGCACTGATTGGCATGGTAGTCTGTATGCTCAGATTCAGCGCATTAAGGGCTCTGATGGCGGTATGTTTGGTCTACACACCTATACTGGCGCGGCTATATCCAGTGAGCAAACCCCTTATGAAAAAATTACTTATAAGGCGATGTCCAAAAACAACCTAAGTCGGCCTATTACTGGCGGTTGGGTGTCTATGCAGCAGCAGTATTTTGTCAGCGCTTGGATTCCAGATAGCAAAGCACATAACCACTATTTTAGTCGTGTACATGATAATGACATTTATACTATTGGTTTTGTGGGCCCTGAATTGAATGTTCCAGCTGGAACAACAGCGACGACCAATGCCAAAATGTATGTTGGTCCAGAGATGCAAGAAGAGCTGGATAAACTGGCGCCGCACTTAGGTAAAACCATCGATTTTGGTTGGTTATTTTTCCTTTCGCAGCCTATTTATTGGTTGCTTGCTAAAATTAATAGTGTTGTGGGCAATTGGGGCTGGTCTATTGTGTTGATCACATTGATCATCAAACTATTGTTTTACAAACTGTCAGAATCAAGCTATCGCTCTATGGCTAAAATGCGTGATTTACAGCCAAGAATGACCGCGATGAAAGAACGTTATGGCGATGATAAACAAAAAATGAGCCAAGCCATGATGGAGCTTTATCGTAAGGAAAAAGTTAACCCTCTGGGTGGCTGTTTGCCTATGTTGATTCAGATGCCGTTTTTCTTGGCCTTATACTATGTGTTGATTGAGAGCGTTCATTTACGGCATGCCCCTTGGATGCTGTGGGTTCATGACCTTTCAGCACCAGATCCTTTGTATATTTTACCTGGGTTAATGATGTTGGCGATGTTGATGCAAACGCGTCTTAGCCCAACGCCTCCGGATCGTGCGCAAGCTATTATGATGTATGTGATGCCTTTGGGCTTCTCAGTCTTTTTTGCGACCTTCCCGGCTGGTTTGGTGTTGTATTGGTTTGTGAATATTCTGTTTTCGATTATGCAACAGGCGTACATCATGCAGAAATTCAGTGGTAAGAAAACAAAGACAACGAAGGTAGTGAAAAAATAACCTATGAGCCTAGTCGAGACGATTACCGCACAGGCTACAGGGAGTGGACAAGCAGGCGTTGGGGTTATACGGGTATCAGGACCGTTGGCCCCAACTATCGCACGCACTATTGCGGGGAAACTGCCCGCACCTCGTTACGCGCATTTTTGTGCGTTTCGTGATGAAGTGGGTGAGGTAATTGACGAAGGTTTAGTATTGTATTTTCCCGCTCCCCACTCTTTTACCGGCGAAGATGTTGTCGAGTTTCAGGGGCATGGTGGACAGGTAATTTTGGAGTGCTTACTTCAACGCGTCATTCAATGTGGAGCACGGTTGGCTCGCCCTGGTGAATTTTCTGAACGTGCATTTCTAAACGACAAACTCGATTTAGCCCAAGCTGAGGCCATCGCCGATTTAATTGCGGCTCATTCAGAGCAAGCGGCTCGTTCAGCGATGCGTTCTTTACAGGGGGAGTTTTCAGAGGCTGTTCATGCTTTAGTAGATCAACTCATTGCCTTACGCCTGTTTGTTGAAGCGTCTATAGATTTTCCAGAAGAAGAGATCGATTTCCTTTCTGATCGTCGCGTTACGCAACAATTGGCTGACATTACCGGTTCTTTGGCCGATTTAAGACACAGGGCAGAGCAGGGCGTTATTTTACGTGATGGCGTTAAACTAGCGTTAGCGGGTTCGCCAAATGTAGGAAAATCAAGCTTGTTGAATCGTCTGACCGGTGAGGATACCGCCATTGTAACCCCGGTACCAGGAACAACCCGCGACCTATTAAGAGCCGAAATTACCATCGAGGGGGTTCGCTTTCAGTTGGTGGATACGGCGGGGCTGCGTCTGAGTGATGATATTGTTGAACAAGAGGGTATTCGTCGAGCTGAAAATGAAATCCAACAAGCCGATGTATTGGTGTTAGTGCTTGATCATAGTCATCCCCACGATTTTGATGATAAGTTTTCTGCGATGATCGATACTTTTTCAAAGCGTCGCAGACTTATTATCGTGCGCAATAAGATTGATGTTACCGCGGATATGCCCGTGGTACTTGATCAAGATGGTATTACCTCGGTGTTGATTTCTGCCAAAACGGGGGCTGGTCTTGAACTGTTGAAACAGACCTTACTTTCCTTAGTGGGGTATCAATCTGCACAAGAGGGCTCTTTTAGTGCCCGCAGGCGTCATTTATTAGCGCTAGCGAGTGCGGCAGAATTTGTTGATAAAGCCGCTTGGCAATTATCTGAGTTTCATGCGGGGGAGTTAATGGCTGAAGAGTTACGGCTTGCTCAAAACGCCCTGAGTGAGATTACCGGGGAGTTTCGTGCCGATGACTTGCTGGGGAAGATTTTCAGTACCTTTTGTATCGGAAAATAATAGGACGATTAGCTCCACCTCCCAGTTATTGCGAGCGAAGCGTGGCTAGATTGATTTTTAGCGTCTAAATAAGTACACTGGAGGTTTTACGGTAAGATAAAACTATGCAATTTACACCAAAGCTTTTCAGCGTCTTACAACAAGGTTACCGCCTAGCCACTCTCAGAAAGGACATTCTCGCGGGCCTTACAGTCTCCATTGTGTCTTTACCCCTTTCCATGGCGCTGGCCATTGCCAGTGGTGCATCACCTGATAAAGGTCTGATAACCGCGATTGTAGCCGGTTTTCTAGTAGCCGTTTTGGGTGGCTCCCGAGTGCAAATAAGCGGGCCTACCGGGGCTTTTGTCGTTATTGTTTTCAATGGTATTGCCCAGTTTGGTTATGATGGCTTGCTGTTAGCGACATTGATGGCGGGTGTTAT
>JBGSSQ010000065.1:0-2047 GCA_041736975.1 Gammaproteobacteria bacterium | reverse complement strand
CGTGCGATCAATTGCGTATATTGGGATCCAAAATCGAGTATTAAAATGCGTTCATTGTGAATATCGTATTCCATGCAGCGTGTCCTATTTATTAATAGAATAATTCGGTGGCTCTTTAGTTATGGCGACATCATGGACATGACTTTCACGCATACCCGCTGAGGTAATGCGCACAAACTGTGATTTTGTTCGCATCTCGTTGATATCCTTACAGCCGGTGTATCCCATACTCGCACGCAAGCCGCCCACTAATTGGTGTATGACTGCCACCAGGCTACCTTTATAGGCCACTCTGCCTTCAATACCTTCAGGAACCAATTTTTCTGTCTCTAATTCAGTATCTTGGAAATAACGATCACTAGAACCAAAGCCACCGGACATTGCCCCCACTGAGCCCATGCCCCTATAGGATTTATAGGACCGTCCTTGAAACAGGACGACTTCACCAGGTGCTTCTTCAGTTCCAGCCAGCATACTACCAACCATTACGCTATGAGCCCCTGCGGCTATAGCCTTACTCAAATCACCTGAATAGCGTATACCACCATCAGCAATTAGTGGTATGCCTGATTTTTTCAGTGCTTCGGCAACGTTGCTCACGGCGGTAATTTGTGGCACGCCAACACCAGTGACCACACGTGTGGTACAAATTGACCCAGGCCCTATGCCCACTTTAACACCATCAGCACCCGCTTTTTTCAGTGCCAATGCCGCCTCAGCAGTGCCGATATTGCCACCAATCACTTGAATATCCGGGTAATGCTTTTTAATCCAACTCACGCGATCCAAAACGCCTTGAGAATGGCCATGTGCTGTATCCACAACAATCACATCCACACCACCTTCTACTAAAGCAGCAACACGCTCTTCAGTGTCCTTACGTGTGCCTACCGCCGCGCCTACACGTAAACGACCCGCTTCGTCTTTACAAGCTAGCGGTTTTTCTTTGGCTTTCATAATATCTTTAACTGTCACCATCCCCGCTAGCTCAAATCCCTCTTTAACAATAAGGATCTTCTCTATACGGTGTTTTTGCAGCAGGTGAATAATTTCATCACGGCTAGCGCCTTCTTGTACGGTCACTAACTTGTCTTTGTGAGTCATGAGATTTGATACCGGCTGACTTAAGTCTGTGGCAAATCTAACATCACGGTTAGTAATAATGCCGACTAATTTATTGCCGTCCATTACGGGCATACCGGAAATATTGTGGGCACGGGTTAATTCTAGTAGCTCTTGCAGGGTTGTAGCGGGTGAAACAGTAATCGGGTCTTTAACTATGCCACTTTCAAATTTTTTCACGCGCCGCACTTCTTGTGCCTGCTGCTCTATAGATAAGCTCTTGTGGAGGATCCCTATCCCGCCCTCTTGCGCAATGGCAATCGCCAGCTTAGCCTCGGTGACGGTATCCATTGCGGCTGAAACAACGGGTATATTGAGCACGATTTCGCGCGTCAGCTGGGTGGTTAGATCTACATCTTTAGGCAAGACCAGCGAGTGGCCAGGTACCAACAACACATCATCAAAGGTTAAGGCTTGTTCAAGAATACGCATCACTACCCCCTATTGCTTGTAATTAACTTACCACTTTACCACCAAGTGCTTATAAATACGAGCAAAAAGTCTACATCCCCCCGCGTCATTGCAAGCGCAGCGTGGCAGCTCGTCTACTGGTTGACAGCAATGATGCTCACACCGTAGGATGGAGATCGTAAAGACAGCTGAACTAGGCGGACCATGATGGATTTTTCTCAATCACTAGAAACAAACACAGACGTTGAAATTTACAGCGTCTCAATGCTAAATCGCCTGGCGAAAATGGTTTTGGAAGACACTTTCCGACAGGTTTGGGTTGAGGGTGAGATCTCAAACTTGGCTTGCCCGAGTTCGGGGCATATGTATTTTTCGCTGAAAGATCAACAAGCACAAGTGCGATGCGCTTTATTTAAACAACGAAATCAACGATTAAGCTTTACCCCTAAAAATGGCATGCAAGTATTGGTCAAAGCACGCGTAAGCTTGTATGAGGGCCGCGGCGAATTTCAAT
>JBGSSQ010000024.1:0-2896 GCA_041736975.1 Gammaproteobacteria bacterium | reverse complement strand
GAGTTTGGCGAAATTGAAATTTGACAAAGATTTACCTGTAGGGCTGTGCTTATTTGATGAGAGTTGGCATCAGGGCGTTATTGGTATTTTAGCCTCACGCATTAAAGAAATGCATCACCGTCCGGTCATCGCTTTTGCTCTATCAAGCCCCGATGAGATCAAAGGTTCGGCACGTTCTATTAGTGGATTACATATTCGCGACGTACTGGATGCTGTTGCCAGTCAACACCCTGGATTAATTACTAAGTTTGGTGGTCATGCCATGGCGGCTGGACTAAGTTTGCCACGAGCACATTTTACTGATTTTGCCGCGGCGTTTGATGGTGAAGTGCGTAAACATTTGAACGACGCCGATTTACGTGGACAGGTTTTATCCGATGGTGAATTAACACAGACACAACTTAATTTGCGTACCGCAGAATTACTGCGCGAGGCTGGTCCATGGGGTCAAGGCTTTCCTGAGCCTATTTTTGATGGGGTTTTTTCTATTGTGCAACAACGTTTATTGAAAGAGAAGCATCTGAAATTAACCTTAAGCACCAGTGAAAATACTTTCATCGATGCCATTGCCTTTAATATTGATCTTGAGAAATGGCCAAATCACCGTTGTCAAAAAATACGTCTTGCTTATCGTCTCGATGTTAATGAATGGCAACAGCGACGTAATTTACAGTTGATGGTTGAATATTTAGAGGCGGTTGATGTTGGATAAGAAAATATTTCTACCACTGTGTATAGCGCCGATGATGGAGTGTACTGATCGTCACTTTCGTTATTTTTTACGTTTGATTTCTCGTCATACTTTGTTGTACACCGAAATGGTCACACAAGATGCGATTATTCATGGTGATAGAGAACGACTGTTAGGCTTTGATCCAGTTGAAACACCTATCGCTTTGCAATTGGGTGGTAGTGATCCAGAAAAATTAGCCCAATGTGCAGCTATTGGTGAGCAGTGGGGTTACGATGAAATTAATTTAAATGTAGGTTGTCCTAGTGATCGTGTGCAAGCAGGGCGTTTTGGTGCGTGTTTGATGAAAGAGCCTTCGCTGGTGAAAGAGTGTTTATCGGCTATGCGTGATTCGGTGAATATTCCGGTTACTATAAAAACGCGTATTGGTGTGGATGATCAGGATTCCTATGAAGCCTTGTGTGATTTCATTCAAACCGTTGCAACAAGTGGTGTTCAGCGGTTTATTATTCACGCACGTAAAGCGTGGTTAAAGGGGCTAAGTCCCCGACAAAATCGCGAAGTGCCACCATTACGTTATGATGTTGCCTATCAATTAAAGCAAGATTTTCCTGCACTCACTATAGTGATTAATGGCGGCATTGATACTCTAGAATCAGTGGATGAGCACCTGCAACACGTTGATGGTGTAATGCTCGGACGAGCGGCTTATACCAATCCTTATTTGTTGGCTACTGCTGACCAGCGTTATTATCATGCAACCACACAGACAGCTTCGCGCGAGTCCATTGTTATGGGTATGCTGCCTTATATTGATCGGCACCTTAGCCGGGGAGGCCGATTGCATCAGATCACTCGCCATATGGTAGGATTGTACCATGGTGTAGATGGCGCGCGTGTTTGGCGCGGTTGGTTGAGTACTGAATGTGTTAAATCTGGGGCTGATGGAACAACGCTAGAAAAGATACTCCGGCAGTAACTACTTGTCTGGGAGGCGACGTCTATATTGTCTCCGCTTAGATAAAAAAAGAAATCATAAATCCCTCGCTTTCCTAAGTAATTGTTTAGATACATGGTCAATGCTAGCACTGTTGTAAAATAACCTTTCTCTGAAAATAGACTATAATTACATTATACAGCAGGTCTATTGAGTAGATCTACAGAAGGGGGGGGGATGGAAGAGCAGCATGAATGGCGTCTAGAGGATCTTGAAACGGTCCGCGAAAATATGGCGGCCTATATTAAAGTCAATAATAGCTCTCAAGATGTTTATAAAGATTGGGCTGATATTTTTGTGCGTAGTCAGTATCAAGAGTCCGATCCTGATAAAACAATGGCCATAATTGCGCAAAAGTGTGCGCAAAGCTTTGTGCATGGTGTTGATGGTGCAGTAAGACTAAACTATTCTCTAGAAAATCAAGTGGCTGCAGCCTATTTTAGTGCTATTGACGTTTTAGTAAATCATGATGATAAAAAACTGGCTATTTGTGAGGCAATTCGGCTCACAGAACGCTTGCAATTTAAACAAAAAGAACAGAGTAACTCCAGTAGCGCCCCTATGTTAACTCTTTTGTACGATGGTATTAAACGATATATAGAAGATGGCAATGAAGTTAATCTTAGAAATATCGTTGAGAAAGTCAAAGAAAAAAAAGTGGGTGATAGTCCACGTTTTTTGAAAAAACAAATAAATGGATTCATTCATGAATCTGCAACCTCAATATTTATAGCCTCTGATTTCGTTTATGATGAGATTAATTGGCGTTTATCTGTTCCTGGAGAACAGTGGCAACTTGTTGAGAAACTGTTTGCTGAAACAAAAGATCAGTATTTGCCAAAGAGCAAGCTGGTAGATGCATTGAACGAGAACAACTATTGGGTAGAAGCTGGACCAGTTCAACGAGAGCAGGCTATTAAACTGACGGAGTTCTTTGAGCGTAATTCAAATGAAATCAGAGACTTCGAAGTGGTAGCAGAAGGCGATGCATATAGAGTTCGAGTCAGATTAGATTTAATTGCCAATGCCCATAACATTATCAATAATGAAAAATATGGTATTGGAATTCGTATGCCCTTAATTACTGAAAAGAATTCGGAAAATGAAACACCTTCGATGACTGTGCTGGAAAAAAGTGAACATTCAAGCAAGTTAGTTGAACAAGCATTGTCTATACCCGAGGTCGTGTCGGCAGAAGTCAATGCGCC
>JBGSSQ010000059.1:0-5898 GCA_041736975.1 Gammaproteobacteria bacterium | reverse complement strand
GTGCCCACTTTTGTAAATCACATCCACCTCAACTTGTTGGCTATCACGGTAATAATAAAGATTCGGTGGCATGCCTTGATTTAAGCGTGTTTTTTGCAGCTCAGAAATAACAAGGTTTTCCACTAATCCACCTCGGGCTGGATCTCGCTCTAGTTGAGTAATAGACTCAATATCCAATAAATTACAGGCCAAACCAACTTCAGTGAAATAAAGTTTCGGCGATTTGATAAGACGTTTGCCAAAATTTTCAAAATAGGGAGGTAATAATGTAATGATATAAGTAGCCTGCAACACGGAAAGCCAATGCTTAACGGTGTGGTGTGAAACACCAAGCTCATGGCCAAAGGCTGAAAAATTTATTATTTGGCCTACCCGACTAGCACATAATTTCAAAAACTTTTGAAATGTCATGAGGTCCTTTAAGTTAATTAATGTACGCACATCCTTTTCGATATAAGTTTGCAGATAATCTCGATAATACTTTGAGGGAGGAATTGCTTTATCAAACACACGAGGCATAAAACCATTAAACAAGCACTCATTAAGCGATAAAGTGATATTGTTCTGAGCTAACTCATGGATGGATAACGGTAACAATGTCAGCATAGCAGTTCGACCCGCCAATGATTGTGATATCGCCTGATGTAATTCCGGCTGATGACTGCCGGTTAGGATAAACAGTCCCTCACGATTTCTCTCGTCAACGGTGACTTGAATGTATGATAGCAACTCTGGCGAGTGCTGTACCTCATCAAAAATGGCGCCATCAGGACATTGCTTGAGTACACCAACCGGGTCATCCTTGATCAGTTCACGGGTGTTGGGTTGCTCCAAATTATAATAAGGCTTTTCAGGTGCTATGTGTTTTGCAATGGTTGTTTTACCTGACTGCCTGGGGCCAACTATGGTTACCACAGGATAGGAGCGCATGGCTGATTCAACCTCAGTAGCAATATCTCGTTTTAACATGGCAGGCTCCTTGTTCCACATTTTGGAAGTGTAGCTTCCAATTTGTAAAATTGCAACATTTTGGAAGTTCAATAGGGCAGTTGCTGGACTGTAGGAGCCCATACCCATGCAGAAAATGCAGCCAGAGCTAACAATGAAACTAGGTTTCGATGTTAACTCTGACCGCGATTTTTCACATTAGTGCTTCCAGCTTCGGTGTCCTGAACTATGTTCTATTGGGACGGCCGCACTGTACTCCGAGGTGCTGCCTAGGCGCCCTTGGTCTAGGATCTCTGTTGCTGTAGAAGTAACATAGCGTGCATTTCCACCTCTGCGATGAGCCACGTACAGAATAGATGCATCCCCATTGACGTCGGTCTGTACAACGGTGGCGCCAAGATAGTTCTCTCCTTCTCTTAGGCCTGTCTTATTAGTGAAGAACTCTACACGATAGAGTTTGAGTGGCTCTGTGTGCAGTACGCCCTCGATATGTAGATTTTTATGCTTGGCGCCGACTGCTGTCAACTCGGGGAAGTTTTGCAGGTTGTTCTCGCCGAAATCAGCATCCAGGACATCATTAGGCGTCACACCATCGTTGTGGAGGTCTACAGCCATCACTGCAAATTCAGGATAGCTACGCAAATTGTAGATCAGGTTGCGGCTGATAGTATGGTCGAAGTTCATCGATGGATCAGGATCAACTCCGCCACCACGGATGATTGTCACCCCCTGTGCGAAATCGGTCATCTTATTATCTATGATCTTAATGCCATTGGCGACAGCAGGTAGAAAGTCTAACCAGGCGTCTGTGATTATATACACACCGACTGCTCCGTTAGATAGAGTGTTGCGCTTGACATTAGTATTTACGCCGTTGAACCAAAAAGCGATTGATTTCTCAAAGCCGCTAATTTTATTGTCCTCAATCAGGTTGTCGCTTCCACTAGCGATTATTCCCTCAGACCCCATCATTGAGCCCCCTACAATGCGGTTTCTCGCAATGTGGTTATCGCTGCCTAATACAAGCTCAATACCATCGTTGGCGTTTTCAATGAGGTTGTCTTGTATGACATTGCGGTTTCCTGAAGGAGAAAATATATCTACATTAGTGGTGATGGTCGCGTTACCAAGGATGAAGCCGTTGAATCGATTATGTTCGATAACATGATCACCAGACACAAGCAGGAGCGCCACGCAGGGACCTCTAAGGTCGATCAGGCCATTCTCTCTAGCATTATAGAGCGTACTGACTAGGTTGCTGTCTAGCGCATTGATTTTGGCGATCTGATGCTTGTCATTCCGGCTGATGCGAAAGTCCAGGTTGCGAATTGTGCTGCCAGATGCACCTGGAGCAAGCTCGATCATTGGCAGCATGGCAGAATCGGTTTCAGCTATTACAGTGTGGCCATAAGTATTCAAATTGGTCAGGCAGTCTAGGTTTGGATCATTGGCCGGCAGATCTTCGCCCTCGATAGTGATCTTTTTGTTGTCGTTTAGTCCGTCAAGTACTACCGCTTCAGTAATTGGCGGAAGCCGATCGGTAAGACGGATGACTTTACTTTGATTTCTAGGAATATCAAAGACGATTTTGTCCACGTCACCTGTGTCATTAGTATGCGCATTGGCTTGGTTAATCGCTTCGCGTAAAGACCCAGCTCCCGCACTTGCTGCATTTGTGACAACGAAGGTGTCAGCACTTGCCGATGTGGCACAAAATGCCAGCCCCAGTAAGATCGTTGAAATTGTGTTGCGTTTATTACTCATAATTGCTCTCCTACTTGAGAGTCCCGGGTTCTTGGGCCTTATAAGCCCCTTAAACCGGACTCCTACTAATACATCGAATCCTTTCCAACACTCACTCAATCCTTGAGCTATGGTATGCTTTTACACAACCCACACTACAAGCATAGTACATATCATGGAAAATACAAAAATAAGCACCTATAGCTAGTAAATGCTATACTGACAACCATCTCCGACGAATGTATTGATTATAAGCACCAAGAACATTACTGAGATGGATCACTGCCACAAACTGAACTTTTCTTATCGCGAACCAACGCGCTGGATAAAACTCACTGCACCTAATTTGGCACCATCCCTAATTCTATCACAAGATTTTTTGGTATATTTATCACAGTAAAATATCCAGGAATAATAAATTATAACCTTGCACACTGGCAATCTATGAAACATGCACTACACTTAAATTAAGGGGGCGCGTAAGCGCTCTCGCAGCGCGAAAAGGCAGCGACGGCCAAGCCAGGATTGCAAAGTGCCATGATTAACACAGAACCACTGTTCGACGGCCTAAAGCCATGAAAACTGCTAGGTTCTTAAACAAGGGGAATTTATATGCGTAAAATTAATACCAATGATCTGCTTGATACACAACCTGATGAGACCACATCGCCAGCAGGGCATTTAGCAAGAAAGCAGGGTTTCTCGCATCCTTTAATAGTAGCAGGGTTACTTTCCCTGTCATTAGCAACAACCTCGGTGTTGGCAGACAGCTCTTCAAAAAATGCGGGTGGACTGAGACCGCTAGACCCTGTCTTTCAGACAGCCAAAGCAATTAACTATGGTGCAGATCGTGAATTAGGACCTGAATTTAATGAAAGAACCAGTGATGAGAACATTTTAGAAGATCTTAAGCTGCTGGACAGCGCTGGCTTTAATCTCATCCGATTATTCAGTTCAGATGCGAATGATAGTAATGTTGTGCGATTGGCGTCGAAACACTATCCAAAAATGAGATTTCAAACCGGGATATTTCTAGATGGGTTCGAAGATTGTGATAGCCCAGCCAATCAAAGCAGAGTAATGGCGGCAATTAACTTAGCCAATGACAAAGCATTCAAAAACATCGTCGCGGTCAGCGTGGGTAATGAAACATTCTTTGGCGAGAAGGATCCATTTCGAGAAGGTCAGCCAGGTTTTCGTCCTGATGTCCCAGTGGCTTGTGTGGCCGATTATCTAAAAATGGTACGTGGGGCCATCAAGCAGCCCGTCACATCAACTCAACTTATGTCATTCTACACGAATACATTAATTCCTACGGGTGGGCTTGACCTGAATCCTCAGCCAATTCTCAGTGAAATTGACTTTGTTCAGGCAAATTCCTATCCATGGTACAACGACCCTTATTTTGTTCAGCTGGTTGCTCCGCAATTAGGGATTCCAGTACTTGACTGGCGCCAACTCGCGCTCCCAGAAGGCCCTGCTCGCGGAAGGGCCATGATTGAAGCGGCTGTGGATCTTCTTTTTGATGACGTGTCAAGGTTAGCCAATGTAGAATATCTAGGTAAAAAGGGGCGCACCGTAAGTGTGGGTGAGACACTGCCTATTGTCATTGGTGAGACTGGATGGAAATCATACAGAACCGACCCTCGCCCTGAACCTCCAGAAATTTTGCCGATTCCTTTACCCACACCTCTTCCAGCAGCCTTTTTCAATACCGTCAATCCAATAGAACCCTATGGCGCTACACCGGGTAGTCAAAGACTTTACAGGGACCTCATTGAGGCAAGACTTCGTGATTCTCACAAACATTCAAAATCAGGGAGGCCAACAAAGCCAGTGGCTATTTTTTATTTCGCAGCCTTTGATGCTAGCTGGAAGCCTAATTTTGACAATGGCTGGGGTTTATGGACTGTGACGCGATCACCCAAGGAAGCTTTGTGCCATACCTCTGCTGGAGGTGATTGTTCGGAATCATTAGATGATATGCTGGGATATTATCCAAAGCAAGTCACCAACACAAATCCGGATGTCACCGTGAATCCTGATAACGTTTGGTATTCATATATTAATGTATATAATTTAAGCCCAGAACCATGGTATTCAAATTATCTTTTTGGGTTTCAGTACAATCGACAATTTTTACCAGGCTTTTTTGGCTCATCTGGCCCGGGGAAAGGCACACTTACCTTCCGCCCAAATACAGAGATATATACAACTAACAAAGCTTTGGAAAATCGATTTTGGGTTGACGAGAACGACAATCCTCAGCCAAGGGTGCTTGCTGGATCTTATTATGTGGAAAACCTGAGCTTGGCAGGCCAGAAGGTCACATTTAGTGGTGAAACGATTAGCAATACACTGGGAGTTGATCCGCTTACTGGATTTCAATACCTTGCGAATGTCTTTATTTTAGGATTTCCAAGTGACCTTAGCTACAATACAAAAGTTGAGGCGCCTTTAACTACAGGTGGACAGTTCAACCTTGAGCTAGATTTGAAAAACCGACCAGATATTACGATTGTGCAATATGGCTTTGAAATTATTGGCCCCATCACAACGCCTTCTATAGTCGATAGTTTGGGCAGCGTTGTGGTCAAGGTGCCAACCGTGACACCCGTGACCAAGGATCATAAAAAGCATGGCAAACACAGGAGGCATAACCACTAAATCAGGCGATTTTACCCAAAAAGCACTGACTAATTTATGGACAAGGTAATTCTGTGCTATAGCAACCGTAGCTCTACATGAGCTACGGCTGTTGTGGTCAAGCAAAAAACATCCATAACACCCGCCTCATTAAAACCCTTGCCGTGGATTAGACAAATGTATTTCAAAAATCTGGCGCTTAGGGTTTGAAGGATGAGTCAGCTTCGTCATCATCCGGATTAATTTGGTATTGATCAAGCATAACTTTGGCTTGCAAAAAGCTCCCAGTCATAACACTATGCCTAAATGTCTTAAAAAAATTTCGGGCTTCCATGTTTTGATTTTTTTGAACGAGTAATTGGTATTCATCAAAATGATGCCTATAACATTCAGCGTGCGAACAAAAATTGGCAGACCCTTTTTTATTGACACGCTGCCAATATTCTTCGAAGGTTTCAACTTTTTCTGGGTTTGGTTCTGAATCAGGCTTAGTCACTGAAGCATTATCAGTGCCGCTCTCTTTCAGGCAGGTGGGGGGCAGGTGGGGGTCAAGTCTTGAAA
>JBGSSQ010000410.1:0-2275 GCA_041736975.1 Gammaproteobacteria bacterium | reverse complement strand
GAGTTTTCCAATATGAAATGAGTCTGAACGAGGGTCCGTGATTCCAGCATGAAATGAGGCTGGACATTCCGGCTATAGTCTTCATGATCGGAGGATGAAAACGATCATGAAATTAGATAATCTGACCAGCATTGATCAAATACGGGACTTCCTGAAAGGTAGTCAGGCTGTGGCTTTTGTCGTGGCGACCAGCAAAGATGAGCGCTACCAATTTGTGGAACGCTTGTTAAGCCGCTTTGCCTACTCACGGCTTAAACGCCCCGAAAAAAATGTTGTCATTGAATTTCTACAAAAGGTGAAGGGCTATTCACCACAGCAACTCAGTCGCATGAATCGGCGGTATACTGAACAGGGGCAATTAAGGCGTTTCCAAAAGACGCTCAACGGCTTTGAGCAACGCTATACTGCTGAAGATATCCGTCTGCTGGCGCAAGTTGATAAACGTCATGATACACCCAACGGGTTCATGGTGAAAAAGCTCTGTGAGCGTGCTTACAAAGATTTTAAAGACCAAGCCTATAAGCGATTATCGGAGATTTCTGTGGCTCATATTTACAATCTTCGCAAGTCCACAGGCTACATAAAGCACCGTAGCCATTACGAAAAGACCAAAAGCCCGAAGTGTCTTCATATTGGTGAGCGACACAAACCAAGATCAGATGGCAAGCCTGGGTATATCCGCATTGATACAGTAGATCAAGGTGATTTTGATGGATGTAAAGGTGTTTATCACATTAATGCTGTTGATGAGGTGCCCCAGTATGAAATTGTTGTCAGTAATGTCAGATAATCAAGCGACTGATTACTTGCAGCAAGAGCGTAAATTATTGTTTAACCATATCCATGAGGACTGTAAGAAACGGGCATGAGCCCCTAGCTTGGTTCAGACTCATTTAGCTATTGGAATAGACTGGCTCAGAATATGATGAGTCAAGTTCTTTTGACGCTTTTCTTTCCTAAAATCTACAAACGCCGCAAACCACAAACTCTTTATCATTTCAAAATTTACAAAACCATATGGAGGTTTGGCTGGCCACCTTGAAATAGATTGCAATTCATTACAGGATGAGGGCAAGCTTACAATAGATGTTTAATATTATAATTTATCACGATGTTTTTGATGAATTTCCAGTATTGACTCGACTGCGATAGAATTATACTATTTGATTATAGAATTACGCAAGAATCCAAACATGTTTAAACAAGTTATAAGAGAGCCCTTAGATTATTTGCAAGCGCATAAAGATGTTGATCGTTTACATCACGACGGATTTTTGGCAGCTCGAACTATACGTAGTTGTAATAATTGTCTAACTTCGCCAACTAACGAAATCGTAAGTGACCTCACCACAGAAATTAACTCTTTGCGTAAAAAACATAATAGTAAGCATAATGGACCTGGGCATTTTTCAACTGTATTACTACTCAAAAGCCGACCAATCGCCATTTACAAAACTGGCGTTGGCTTATTATTTGATGCTCGATCCTTAGGTATTAAAGCGCTGTGCGATACTGACGCGCGAGACGATAACGGTACAATACATAAGGATGTTAAAATAGCAAAAAATTATGACGAATATCATGACTGGATACGTAAAAAGAAAGCCAATAGAACATCAGGCGTGATAGAAGACTATCCTGAAGCACAATTATATTGTTCTCTTGATAGCTGCATGGGTATCTTTGCTGTTATAAATTCTACAAAGGACGTTGATCTGGCTCAAACTGAAAAAAATAATACTATTTCATATCTTAAGGCAGTTGCTTTAGGACATTTGATCTTTGAGAAATTTAAGATTAATTGGCCAGTATATTTATATGATATCACTAGTGGCGCAGTTATTAGGCCAGCTACTAGAAATCCAAATAAATCACAGTGCACGTCTTTAATTCTGTATTTATGTCAAACATCATCAAATGATTTGGGTTTGCCATTAACAGAGGAACTTAAAATAAATAATATCTTAAATACACTTGCAATGAGGTTAAGCTTTAAATGGGAAAGTCAAGAACTGGATAGTTTTATTAAATCAGCAATAAAATCATCTTATGATAATATTAAAATATCAACTATTAGAGATTTTCGCGAATTAATGGAGTGTGTCAGTATGCCAGATTGTATTGATCTTCGCGATACGCACCATCATCAAAACATTCTGCGTTACGAAATGATTATTCCTTATGATGGTCTTCACATTCCGGGGATTAAAGACAGAATAATTGCTCTGAAAAAAAAATTAGATCTGCGGCCAGAAAAAAATGAAATAAAAAAATA
>JBGSSQ010000403.1:0-3785 GCA_041736975.1 Gammaproteobacteria bacterium | reverse complement strand
TGATCGCTGGGTAGTCAAAGCACAAGTGCATGCTGGCGGACGCGGAAAAGCTGGTGGTGTACGTTTAGTAAAAGGCAAGTCTGAATTGATAGCGGCTGTAAAAGCATTAATTGGAACACGACTTGTCACCTATCAAACAGATGCTGATGGTCAGCCTGTTAATGAAGTATTAATTGAAGAGCTGAGTGATATTGCCCGTGAGCTTTATGTGGGTGCTGTCGTTGATCGTGCTAAAAAACGTGTTGTATTTATGCTATCCACTGAAGGTGGTGTTGAAATAGAAAAAGTAGCCAATGAAACACCTGATAAAATTTTAACCCTGACAGTGAATCCTTTGGTAGGTCTATTGCCTTATCAATCACGAGAAGCAGGATTTAGTTTGGGTCTAAACAATGCACAAATTAAACAGCTTGATCAGATTTTAAGATCGCTGTATCAGTTATTTATTGACTATGATTTATCTCTTTTAGAAGTTAATCCATTGATCGTTACTTCAAAAGGTGACTTGCTTTGTTTGGATGGAAAAATTAACGTTGATGGTAGTGCTCTTTATAGGCAAGAAGAATTGCGTCAGATGAAAGACCCCACTCAAGAAGATGAGCGTGAAAATAAAGCAGCGCAGTGGGAATTGAATTATATTGCCCTTGATGGTGATATTGGATGTATGGTTAACGGTGCTGGCTTGGCAATGGCTACTATGGATCTTATTAAATTAGAAGGCGGTCAGCCAGCCAACTTTTTAGACGTTGGTGGTGGTGCTACCAAAGAGCGTGTAACAGAAGCTTTTAAAATTATCTTATCTGACGACAATGTTAAGGGTGTGTTAGTGAATATCTTTGGCGGCATTGTGCGTTGTGATTTAATTGCAGAAGGCATTATTGGTGCCGTGGCAGAAGTAGGTATAAGTGTACCTGTTGTGGTGCGCTTGGAAGGCAATAACGCTGAACTGGGATCAAAAAAACTCAGTGAAAGTGGGTTGAATATTACACCAGCAAAAAGTTTCACAGATGCGGCTCAACAAATTGTTGCAATGGTTAAAATGGGGAAAAACTAATGAGTATTTTTATTAACAAAGACACCAAAGTTATTTGTCAGGGGTTTACTGGCAAACAAGGTACTTTCCATTCAGAACAAGCGATAGCTTATGGTACTCAAATGGTTGGTGGTGTAACGCCTGGCAAAGGCGGAATGCAGCATCTAGGCTTGCCAGTTTTTGATACGGTACGTGGTGCCGTTGACGCCACTGGAGCAGACGCTTCTGTTATTTATGTTCCAGCACCTTTTTGCAAAGACTCTATTATCGAAGCAGCAGAAGCCGGCATTAAATTAATTATTTGTATTACTGAAGGCATTCCAGTGTTAGATATGCTGCTGGTTAAAGCGTGTCTTGAAAACTACGATGTGCGATTAGTAGGTCCCAACTGTCCAGGCGTTATTACACCGGGTGAATGTAAAATTGGTATTATGCCTGGTGAAATTCATTTGCGCGGTAAAGTTGGGATTGTTTCTCGATCAGGCACTTTAACCTATGAAGCGGTTAAACAAACTACGGATTTAGGCTTTGGTCAAAGTACTTGCGTGGGTATTGGCGGTGATCCAATACCGGGCACAAACTTTATTGACGTACTCGCAGCATTTCAAGACGATCCGCAAACTGAAGCTATCGTGATGGTAGGGGAGATCGGTGGTTCAGCAGAAGAAGAAGCGGCTGAATTCATTAAAGCGCATGTAACCAAACCTGTTGTTTCTTATATTGCTGGTGTAACCGCTCCTGCGGGTAAACGCATGGGGCATGCCGGTGCGATTATTGCAGGTGGCAAAGGCACGGCGGCAGAGAAATTTGCGGCATTGGAAGCAGCCAATGTGGCTACGGTAAAATCACCTGCGGAAATTGGTAAGCGATTAGCAGAAGTGACTGGCTGGTAGTAGTTAATTACCTACCTACCTTAAAATAATTATCCGAAGAATAACGAATAAGGTTATAATGTGGAACAAAACAATGAGTTTGTCGGTGACGATGACGATGATGACTTTGACAATTTTTTAGGCCCAGTTCAACAAGGCGATATTCCACTTTTGTCTTCTGCGCCTTCTAAGAAGGCGCAGAAATCTTCAGCAAAAAAGGCTAAGCCAGTAGCTTTGCTGGATTTGGTCGATTTGCCTGCTGACGATTTTAATGAACCCCCTCCGCAATCTTCGGTTAGACGAGGTCGCAACAACAATAGCAATAACAATAATAATATTGAGGAATATGAAGCTGTTCAGGTTGCTCCTCGTAGAGCACCTTCTTTTTTTAATGAGTCGGCAAGACACTTTCATGCATCTGATCATTTGCCCCTGGAAATTAAAGTTAATCAACAACCAGAGGTTCATGATGCTAATCAACGAGAATTATTTGCTGCATTTAATACTCTGGCTAAGGAGTTGCCGGAATATACTGAATTTACCCTTAGATCGTTAGTGGTTGGTGGCAGTTCATTAGGGCTGGCGTTAGGAGCCAGTATTTATAATGCACAATTTGCAGGAACATTCGCTAAACATCTTGCAGAAGCTTCGGAGTTAGGGCCTTCAGGGACCGAGTTTTTGGTTGTGCACAGTCAAATGGCTAGCGTAGCGACCAATGTGCCTATTAATTGGCGATCTTTACTTGGTGCCGTCGAGAAGTTCAGAGATGACTTGAGTGACCGTTGGAAACCGAGTCGAATGCGCATGCCCACGGATTCTTTTTTCCAAAAATTGATTGTAATAATGGGCATTGTGTCTTTAATTGGTGCTCTGCCAAACGTCATTTTTTCAATGGACAACTTATCGGATGAGATTGTACTAAAGGTACTCGAAATTATTATTTTACCGATTTTGCAATTAATAATCGTAGGTGCACTGAATTTGCGGGGTTTTACCAACCTTGTGGATCTCGATAAAGAAAAAAATGCTTCAGTGCAGCATAAACGCCGTAAAGAGCTTGGTTGGGCTAGGGATTGTATGAGCAGAGATGCGCAGGCACAATTAACAGATAATACTTTGGATCGGGTGTCAGCGGGGCAGTTAGTAAGGTCGCCGCAAGGGTATTTTACTGTTCGCAATATTCTTGCTCTAGTGATGTTTCTCGGGGTAGTGCCTTATTCGAGTGCCATTTATTTTTCTGTATATTCTCGTTTGATGTTATGGTTGGTTGGTTCTAGCAATGCTGTGGCTTGTGATCCTACATTTACCATCGCAACCTGGTCAAATCGTTTAGCTGAATTAACCAGTGTTTTAGGCGGCACGATTGCCGCTGGTTTAAAACAGCTTCTTCTGGGTATGGCTAATTATAATTTGGTGCATTCTATTGCCTCTTTTTTTGACGAACCTTTGCTTAGACTTAGAGATCATGAGATTGAAGTCAGTTCAATCAGGAGCTCAGGCTGGCAAAAATTTTTTAGAGTTTTAGCTACTATTGTGGCTTCGTGGATTTGTTTCGGTTCTTTAGGTTCACCTTCAGAGGTTTCTGAAAAATACTTTTGGTGTGATGTTGGCGGGATAACGCTGCTCTATGCATTTGTGATAGGTTTTATTTCTTCTTTTGGCTTAGGTGTTAATGACCTTAAAATCTTTTTTGATATGGTGGGTTCAGAAATCAAAAAGCGTATAGATCCGTACCTTAGTGGTTATGATCCCTATCGTCGATTTGGTGATTCACTGGATCATTTTTTGTTAAAGATTCAGTATCAAAAGGCCTCAATGAGTAATAGTGCTTATGCACTCGAAAATCTCGCTCCCTTTAATAGTCGTAGTCTTGATGGCCC
>JBGSSQ010000051.1:0-1835 GCA_041736975.1 Gammaproteobacteria bacterium | reverse complement strand
CAATAAAAGCTACTAGCAATGAAATAATCATCGCAAAGCTCGCCCCTACCGGAATCGGTTTCATGTAAGGCCCCATTAAACCGCGCACAAAAGCCATGGGCAAAATCGCAGCAATCACAGTAAATGTAGCCAAAATGGTAGGATTGCCTACTTCCGATACCGCTCTAATCGTTGCTTGGACAATATTACCTGCCCCTGTTCTCAAATGTCGTTCTATATTTTCCACCACAACAATGGCATCATCGACAAGAATACCTATAGAAAATACCAACGCAAAAAGTGTCACGCGATTGAGGGTATATCCTAACAAATAATAGATGACCAAGGTTAATGCCAGTGTTACCGGAATGGCAATAGCAACAACCAACGCCGCACGAATACCCATAAATAAGGCAATCAACACCGACACCGAGAGTGTCGCGATCAACAAATGCTCCATCAATTCGTTAGACTTGTCTTTAGCTGTTTCACCATAGTTGCGGACGATGGTCATTTGCACATCACTTGGCAGTTTTTTAGAAAAGATCTGGGCTCTTGCTACCAGCTCACCCGCTAAGGTGACTATATTTGCGCCCTTGCGTTTTGCAAAAACAATTGATACGGCCGCTTCTGGATTTTTGCCTTTTGCCAACAGCACTGAACTACGCACTCTTTGTTCAGGACCATCAATGACTTCAGCCACATCGTTGACATGAACAATGGCACCGCCACGTTGCCCCACAGCAATATGCCGCACGTCATTAGCATTCTGTAGACGCCCACCGACTTCAACATCAAAAACCGCTGTTTCACTCCAATTTTTCCCAGATGGCGCTAAAGCATCATTGGCACGCACCGCCTGAGCAAGTGCTAACAATGAAACACCGTGTTCAGACATTTTTTTAGGATCTGCGATCACACGAATCGCCCGTTTTTGACCACCCAATAGCTCCACCCTGGCAAGATCCGGCGTGCTCGACAACTCTCGTGCTAAAGACGCCACGCTGCTGCGTAGCTGAAAATCCGATTGTGTAGCTGAGCTGAACGTCAGCACTAAAAAGGGCACATCATCCACTGAATAAGATTTCACTTGAGGCGGCAATACACCTTCAGGCAAATCAGAACGCAAAGTCATTAATTTGTGGTGTACTTTGACTAAGCTCGGCTCCATGGGCTCACCGACTTTAAAGCGAACAGTTACCAAACTGCCACTGGGTTGACTAGTGGAATAAACATATTCAACACCATCTAAACCCCAAACAGCTCGCTCAATCACTTCAGTGACCTTGCGCTCTACTTCTTTAGCGCTAAATTCTGGCGCAACCGTTCGGATATCAATCATAGGCACCGAAATCTGCGGCTCTTCTTCTTTAGGTGTAAAATATACTGCCATTAATCCCATTAAGAGACTAACCACAGCAATAACTGGCGTCAGTTTAGAGTGTAAAAATATTTTGGCGATCTGTCCCGCGAAACGCGTTTTATGTGATGTCATTAGGTATCCGATTTAAGGTGTACTGGTAAACTAAAATTAGTTTTTGTGGCGCGTTGTGCGGCGAGGTTTAGCAGCATTAATTCTGCCTCAGTATCACTGACAATTAAATCGGCTCGTCTAGACAATACTTCAACCAGCTGTAGGGCATTAATTGAGCCTCTATTAAACAGTGTAGTGGCCACCTTGGTCTGCTCTCTCAGTAACGTTTCGCTTTCTTGTATTAACGTCAAATGCGTACGAATAGCTGAAATAGAGTCACCTATTCCCCGTGATTCAGCACGGTCTTGCTCAGCAATTGCAGCCACCTTATTTTCCGCCGCATCTGCCTCTAGACGCGCTTCTTTTACCGCACCATAATGAT
>JBGSSQ010000390.1:0-4715 GCA_041736975.1 Gammaproteobacteria bacterium | reverse complement strand
TGCCCCCCCCCCCAGTATTCATAGGCTTTAGAGCTAGCTCAGGTGCTGTGGTCCGTTTATAGGATATTAGCCCATGATAGACTGATGTTGGGGTGTGGTAGAGAAAAGCTACAATTATTTCATCATGGTAAACTCAGCGAGATATTAAGGGCATTGATAGTCATATGTAAATCATATTGAGCTATCCTTCATACTGCTCTTTCTTTAACCGATAAAGCACATGTCTATTAAGTGGGCTATTATTCTCTAGCTTAGGGTGATCAAAGTCATCTTTAGCGTTGTGTTGCAACCCGATTTTCCGCATAACATTGATTGACTTGGCATTGCCCATTGCAGTGAACGAAACAATTTCTGGTAATTTTAGCCAGGTAAAAGCATGCTCTAAAACTGCTTTGGCACCTTCTGTTGCAAAACCTTGCCCCCAGTGTTTAGAAGATAGCCTCCAACCAATTT
Source organism: Gammaproteobacteria bacterium (assembly GCA_041736975.1). Lineage (GTDB taxonomy): Bacteria > Pseudomonadota > Gammaproteobacteria > JAIEPX01 > JAIEPX01 > JAIEPX01. The sequence goes on along the minus strand of JBGSSQ010000390.1, from coordinate 4,262 downwards.
CCGTTGCTGGAGTAAAGTGGGCTTTAAAATCTGCAATTAACAAGCCGATAAAGCCAATAAATTCATTACTATCTTTTCTTATACAGCCGTATAAAGAGTAACCATACTTATCAAAATGGTTATTTACCTTGGCGATAAAGTTTTTTGTTGTTTCTAAATCCTGAAGCCCAGGAAAATACTCCATGACTTTTGGATCTTGATTAATAGAAACCATGGGCTGTAAATCAGTATCGATCCAAGTTCTTAAAATAAGCCTTTTCGTTTCAATAATGGTGGCCATGTTGTCCCTCGATGGTTAGTGCACAATCATTTTGATAGGTTCTTCTAATAGCGCTAGACGGTAATCACCAATTTTTATAAAGCCGATCGCAAGGTAAGCTTTTGTTGCCACTGGATTGTCAGTAAATAATATTGCTTTCTTTGTATAAAGTATATACCAGGAGTGATGTGGCTACACTAACCCGGACATGTAAAGTATACACCGGAGGATATTTATGTCAAAACTAACCAACGCTGCTTACAGCCTTGATTTTAAATAGTCATCGGCTAAGTTAGCAATCGAGTCCGATCAGCCCATATCTAAAACGGCGAACGAGCTCGGCATTAATGAATCAACCCTTTATAACTGGGTATGTAAATTCAGGCCTGACGAGAGCAAGAACAGCGAATCAGGATCAGAAATGGAGAATGAGCTGAAGGCATTGCGTCGAGAGAATAGTCGCTTAAAACAGGAGCGCGATATCTTAAAAAAAGCAGATTGAAGATATATTCAGGCAAGGACGTGGCACATACGGCACTTGTCGTATCAAGAGTGCTTTAGCTAAACAAGGTCTCACTGTTAGTCGACGCAGAATAAGACGCTTGATGGTTAACTTGTCATTATCGTGTAAAACTAAGCGTAAATTTCGAGTGACAACAGATTCAAAGCATCTGTTACCCGTTTCTAGCAAGCTGCTGGACCGTCAATTTAGCTGCAACGCGCCGAACAAAGTTTATGTGGGTGATATCACTTATATCCCAACTCAAGAGGGCTGGTTGTTTCTTGCTGTGGTGATTGATCTATTCTCAAGACAGGTGGTAGGCTGGTCTATGGACAAACGAATGCTAGCAGAGCTGGTGAATCATACGTTATTAATGGCGATTTGGTCGAGGAAGCCAGAGCGGGGATTAATTTGGCATACAGATCGAGGTAGTCAATACGCATCAGATAGTCACCGCGAAATACTGCAAGAACATGGCATTGAGCAAAGCATGAGCCGGAAGGGTAATTGCTCGGATAATGCTGTTTCAGAAAGTTTTTTTCACTCGCTCAAAACTGAGCTAACGCACCATATTAAATTCACAACCAGGGAGAAAGCAAAGCAAGCTATTTTTGAATATATTGAAGTTTTTTATAACCGAGTGAGAATGCACTCGACTAATGATTATTTGTCGCCTGTCGAGTATGAAAAGACCCCTGTAGTTCTTTGAAAGCGTGTCCGGGAAAGTGTTGACAGATCAGATATTTATCGTTATCGTTCTCGTTGTCTCAGCAACTTTATGCTGATTACCCCCCGCAACAATTAAAAATTCATTATTGGAGAGAAGTATGCAAGATAAAGAACGATTATTTGCGTTTGTACCCGGTGTAGCAAGAAAAACAGGTACTGTGGACGAAGCTATGAGTTGTTATGTGCCAAAAATTATCCCCATCAAGAATGTGCCGATACCCTTTTTCCAAACCCAATTGGATGAATTATGTGGAAATCAAAATTTTGTTGTCGTTAGAGAATCACAGCTCTTAAATAATACAAAAAAGCGTAGCCAATCTCAAGAAATTGAAGAATGCGATGCAATGACATTCAGTACTAAGTCGCCGGCATTTTTTGAGGTGAAGCTAAAAACAGATAAAACGTTTTGCGAAGATGAGGGCAAAGCTTACGCTAAAATAAATGCTGATGAGATCGACGTGTCTAGCGAGTCGATAGTCGTTCTTCATGGTTTTCAAAGACGCGTTTAAAGCCGCATTGTAACTGCTCACCCCCAAAAGCTCGAAATGGCTATAACGTTCAGATTTTGTCGAGGTCGGGTGACAGTGGACGTTTGTCTCTAAGGGGCGAGTCAACCAACTATAAAATCCTCGCCTCTATATTCAATTCCAGCAACCCTAAGGTTGCTACAAATAGACATGCACTCAGTGTTGTGAGGAGCTAAGTATTCTTCTAATTTGCTTGTATCCTGTGCTTTGAGCAAGCTGATGTTCATATCTGATTACCTCGACGAGCAGTCAATATCACAAGTACAGCTACATTTGATAAGCAGTGCACAAATTGCTTTGCAAGGCGACTGGAAGTGCTGGTGACTAGTCCATTTTTCCCTTTTAAATCAATATTTTGCATGTCATCGCTTCTTTGCTGACCAAAATTACAGTTTAAATCCAAGTTTATCTTGATATACTTTTTAATTTTAAGCAAATATAGTCTGTGTGTAGATTTTGTTATCTTTCAGGGATCACAATATGTCAAAATTAGGGCCACTTTCGAGTAAGGGACTGTATGATTACCATTGAGCTTGCGAGAAAGCTGATTGCTAATCAATTCCCTGAGTATGCTCATTTGCCGGTAACTGAAATTGAAAAGCAAGGGCATGATAATTGTACCTAGTATACAAGATGTAGAAGGACCTTCACCAGGGCAGCATAATTGGTGGCGAGGTGATCACGTTAGTGTTTATGACCAAGGAGCGAGAGAGCAGATTGCTAAATTAGCGGACATCATAGACGGTCCCGCGGCACTGAGTTTATGGGAAAAAGCATGTTCAACTAGGTGGCAAGGGGATCCTGTTTGGCTTCATGGTGATTTCGCTAGCAGCAACATACTAATCCAGGATAACAAATTATCAGCTGTTATCGATTTTGGCGGTATGGGCATTGGTGATCCCGCATGTGATCTTGTTATCACCTGGACTTTTTTATCAGGAAAAGCTCGTGAGATTTTTATAGATGAAGTTGCTTTAGATACGGATACTTGGTTGCGTGCTAAAGCTTGGGCCTTATGGAAGGCAACTTTTGACCTGTGTCAAATCAAGGATAAAAATAGTCACGAGGCACAGCTGCAGAAAAAATTATTGGCAGCTTGATCTCATTTAAATAACGCTATTATCGACGTCATTACCTGAATACTGCGATGCTAAACGCCACCCCATTTCAATGGCTGAGTGAAATGGAATTACCTACCGTTGGGGCAATGCTGTTTCCTTATAGTTATTTCTTTCTGGGTTGCCATGCTTTACTCGCAAAGACAGGGGGCGCGTAGTTGAAAAAAACGTTTCAGCCCTCATATAACTACTATGATCAACTGAGAGGAGTCGATTTTGGAGCAATTTAGAGGCACAACAATTTTGTCAGTACGTCGCAACGGTAAAGTTGTGATTGGCGGAGACGGGCAGGTTAGTATGGGCAATACCGTGATGAAGGGTAATGCTCGTAAGGTACGTAAGCTCTATAAGGGGCAGGTTATTGCTGGGTTTGCAGGTGGGACGGCTGACGCTTTTACGCTCTATGAGTTGTTTGAGGCAAAGTTAGAGAAACATTCTGGTAACTTACAGCGATCGGCGGTCGAATTGGCTAAAGACTGGCGTACGGATAAACTATTGCGTCGATTGGAAGCTATGCTGCTTGTCGCAAACAAAGAATCTTCGTTAATTATCAGTGGCTTAGGCGATGTTATTGAGCCCGAGGACGGTTTGATGTCTATTGGTTCGGGTGGCCCCTATGCTAAAGCTGCTGCCAAAGCACTTCTTGAAAATTCAAAGCTGGGTGCGCGTAACATTGTTGAAAAAGGCCTATCCATTGCGGCGGATATTTGCGTATTCACCAACCACAATCTGACGATCGAAGAAATCGACAGCAACATTTAAAGCAGGTAAACATTATGCCCACTATTATCCCAACCATGACCCCAAAAGAAATCGTACACGAGCTCGATAAATACATTGTCGGTCAAGCCGATGCTAAACGTGCTGTCTCTATTGCCTTGCGTAACCGCTGGCGTCGAATGCAAGTGGATTCGGAGCTGGCACCAGAAATAACGCCTAAAAATATTTTAATGATAGGGCCTACGGGAGTGGGTAAAACTGAAATAGCACGACGCTTAGCTAATTTAGTAAAGGCCCCTTTTATTAAGGTTGAAGCCACCAAGTATACTGAGCGCGGATATGTGGGGGGGGACGGCGAATACATGATCCGTGAGGTGGGTGAAATTTAAATGAAAAAAGAGCGTGAA
>JBGSSQ010000389.1:0-1816 GCA_041736975.1 Gammaproteobacteria bacterium | reverse complement strand
TTGATGAGAATCGGTACTGGTTCATCAGAGGCGCTTTTTCAAATTGGAAAGTTTGTTGTAAAAAAAGAATTCCGCGATGAAAGATACTACCAAAGTCTGGTTACTTTCGCAAGAATCTCTATAGACAGACATGCGAGCTATATTAAAGGATCACTTAATGATTCATTTCCCAGCATCACTAAAAACTTTGTTCAATTCTATGATAGTCAACAGCCGAGCTGGGATGAAATAGCAATAACCTGTCTTGAGCTTGCTGTTCATAATGGTAGTGTCGTTAGCTCAGGCGCCGCCTTGCTTTTAAGTAAGTTGCTGATGGTGAGCAAGCTGGATTCCAGAAAAGATAACCTCAAAAGGTCTTATATGTCACTTGAGTATGCCTACAAATATACAAATTCTAAAGGTCGGGAGAAATTGATGAGGCGGCTCATGATTTTATACAGGGAAAATCCTGCCGATATAAAATTAAATTCTATGTTAGTGAGTTTTCATGTTACATCGTTATTGTTGAAAAAAATAGATGTCCAATTTAGTAGTGTTGAGTTGATCAATCTATATAAACTTATTAAGTCAGTCTATAACAAGATGCATTTGACTGAACATAGTCTTTACAGTCATGATCGTGAATTAGTCATAACCTTGAGAGAGAACTGCTATGATTTGTCTTTATACGTTTATAAATTAGAAAGAGAATCATCACTGAAAGAAGATGCTTCCTCGAAGCTGCAGAGTCTAGGTGAGGAGCTTCTAGTGTTATCTAGTAATCTAGGTAGTTGTTTGGCCCATCGGAAATTAGCGAAATTAAAAACTATATGTTTAGGAAGTCAAGATCAAGCAATAGGTGATATGCTGAAAAGAATAGATTGCCACTATAATTTCGCATTAGAATCTGCTATGTCTGATTTAAATATGAAGCGCCTTGAAAGTGTTCTTTTTGAATATGAAACCTTTATTGTGACTCATGCTTCGCTATGCCGTGGTCAACTAATGCAGTTTAAGCGTCGTTTTAAAGATATGTGTAATAATTTTAAATCTTTAGATCTATTTTATGAGGTTAAGGCCACACCGTTTTATGGCTTCTCGTTTTTTGGGTATGACGAGAAAAGTAAGCTGCATGATTTATCTAATGAATCCACGCTCGCGGTTGCCTTGCTTTGGAGCTTAAATGAACTATTCACCTTAGAGCAATATCCAGAAAAACTGATGACGTTATTAGAGTGTCGAGATTTATTAAATATGAATGGCGCTGATTTTGTTAAGCGCTTTATTAGCTTGCTGACGGATCACTTCATCATGGCAATTAAAGATGAGAGTGCTAGGGCATTTTTTAGCTGTCTTCAGGAGGGTATAAGAATAACCTCAAAAATTGATGATGGGGCACGCAATAAGTTCGATAGTTTAGCCTCGTTTTTTGTTAATATACTTGATGGCGAGCTAAATGCTTGTGTTGACCCCATCAAGAGTTATGGTTTAGAGTGCAAAATGGCATTCGCTGCTCTAGAGAAAACACATTTTCTTAAGCCTGAAGCCTATACTCATATTCAATCATTATTCAGCAAGGAGAAAGTGGGCGATCAAGTTGATCTGTACAATAATAATTGTCAAGAAAAATATTATGAGTTATTTTAGCGTTCTATATAAGGTGTTAATCTGTAATTTCCCCCTCTGCATAAGATCTGTTTTGTAAGTCATCATGAGCAGGCTTAAATAAGCATATTGTTAAAGTCATGTTCTTCTTTGTAGCTATCCTGAATGACGTTTGGGAGAGTGTAATGATTGGCGCCATGCATGTATAGCATGTGATGAATATGGGCGTCTG
>JBGSSQ010000336.1:0-2927 GCA_041736975.1 Gammaproteobacteria bacterium | reverse complement strand
CTCTTTTTTATACTCTGAAAATCATCATCTAGTATGGCCTGGCAAAATCCCTCAATTGCCTGTTCTCTCATTTTCTCTTACCCCGCAGCTATTTGCTTATTAATTATTTTAACATTGCAACACTTAGACTAAAGCTGTATTAAAATACAACCGCTCACCACTATTTACAGCAAAAATACTTGAAGATGCGAACAGCATTTTCATGTGACGCTTCTCGCGATGGGGTTTCCAAAGCGGATAATCGCGATTATCCCCTTTGGTCGCCGTCCTCGCAGGTTTCCCGCACAGGCGATATATTACAGATTCTACCCGTCGCAAATAATCAGTACTTTTGCTATTTACACACTTTTTAACATGATAGTTATAATAAAAGTATCCGTAATTTATACCTACTCCATGCGAAAAAAACAGGCTGCAGAATCGAAATCTTTATAATCAACCTGCCTATAAGATGCGAGATATGGGTTTGAGCGTAAGCATCTAAGAATTACACGCCAAGATTTAGTTGACCTTTATCGATAAATTGTGGCAGCAAAGATTTCAGATCAATGGTTCCTTTCCTCATCGCTTCGGCTTTGCTCAATAGATAGGTTAAATAAGGCCCTGGCGGTACATCATTTAATTTGCAGGTTTGGATCAAAACCCACATGCTCACGGCGAAAACGGGTTAATTCTGCTTCACTCGCCCCCGTCAGATGATGATCAAGATAATCGACTTCGCCCCTGGTTGGGGTATCCAAAACACCCAATATATTCAGCAACGTTGATTTACCGCTGCCAGAAGGCCCCAGCAGCAGCACCACAACCTCACCCTCATAGAGCTCTAAATCCAGGCCACGCAAGGCCTTAACCACAATTTCACCCATGGGGTAATCTTTGGACAACTGTTTCGCTCTAAAGATACGTTTCTTCGTCATACCATGATGATAACGGATGCTGAGTTCTGGTCAAGAGGGCAGGTTGAACGTGCAAGGGCTACCTCATGATCGATCAATGGGGACTTATTCAAAGGGATCATCGAAGAAACAGCAAGGATTTGCCAAGATGCCAAATTAGTCTTGGCGGAAGGCTGTCATGGGTCCTTAACACAACAGGTCATCCAACAATTTGGCTTACGCGACGCAACAAAACCACAAACCTATGCCCTGGGTTTGAAAGAGCCCTGGAAAATTCCGAAAGAAAAACATCAGCCTGGTCGCGTTATTCACACGGTGGGATGGCCGCTCAATAATAAAACGTATGGGGGTTCGTTTTTATATCACTGGGGCGAGTCTGAAGTCTCTGTAGGTTTTTTTGTGTTTTCATTGGCGACGGTTAAACGTATTGTTGCAGTGTCAGGACCGAAAGCTAGGAAACTAAGATAAAATGCTGACGACTTTCGTTATCAAGTCGTCAGCATTAATTGAAAAACACAGGTTAACCAATATTAGTCATTATCTTGACTGTCTACTATTAACGCTAGAGCCGTTCGCGGTGCTATTTCACCGACTAACATACCATTACTATCAACAGACACTGGCGTGATGGATGTTACAATGCCCGTTTTGACAATGCTTCGATCTAAAAATTCATCCAGTGATTTTCCAGTAATGTCTTTCAGCTTAACATCTTTACCAACAAGACTTGATACATCGATATTTAGTGGCGACAAATTAAAGGCTTGATCTGTAAGTTGGCCTGGAGTTGTGTCGTTAGGTCCAAAGTCTACAAGAACATTGTCATTGTTAGCATTGATGATAACAATAATGACTTTTGAGTTTTCTACTTTGCGTGAGAATACAAGAACGTTATCATTAGGTTTAATAAAAACACCAGGGGGGAAGAAGTAACCAACACCATCACCTGTATAAAGAGTATTAATATCACCTCTACGCAAGCTCTTATAATGAGACCGCATTTGTGCTAACAATGATAAGTGATCAGCAATCTCGTGATTAATATTGAAATTCATTGGTCCACGCACAAAGTTATCGCCGCCAGGATACCCAGATAGCTCTGACTCTGTTCCATATAAAATTGATGGTATTCCGACAAGATAGTGTAATACGTCTAATCCAAGTATGATTCTATCTTGTTTGGTTTCTGGTCGTATCCATTCAGGTGGGAAAAATGGAAACCCAGGAGCATAATCTGCAAGTCTTAAATAACTATCATGATTGTCCATGTAAGTTATTTGATTATTTAGCAAAGGTGCTTGTCCATACAAAGGTATAAACCTGACTGGAGCTGGCTCTGGCCCAAAATTTGGACTGTTTGGCAAGTCCATGTTAGCCAGAAAGTTTAATGACATAAAGTTTGGATCGAGCACAGTTGCCATTAAAGTTTGAAAAAATCTCCAAGAAAATTCAAAATGCGCTGGCACACCTATGTCTGTCATATTAACATTAACACCAACTGTTCTTGCATCTTCAACGCCACTCCAAATTTTTCTACCATCTAGGACACCGCCTTTTTGATATAATTTCCCGAAGAACGAATTTTTAATTTTGTCAATCGCAGTAGCGTCATCTAATCCTGCCCCAGAAAAATGGTATGGCCCTGTACCATCAACCCTTTTGATTGAGTTGTATGCTCCTTTCGATCCGCCATCAATATGTATTGAGGAGTCTATGCGAAAGCCATCAAAACCTAGTGATGTAAGGTATTTTATTCGATCAATCAGAAATTTTTGTACAGGAGGCAAACTAGAATTTAGATCAGGTAAATTGAATAACCAGCCATTTTCAGAAATCGCGATTTCAGCTTCAACACCTATCAAGCCTTGCTGAGTTACATAGATATCGTTGCAGCTTGAACTACTTAAATAATTATTAAAAGGCGCATCTGGCACCATCTCTGAAAAATCCAAATTACAATATGGATTAAACCATGATGTTTCATTTTTTTTCAACAATGTTCCATTTATACCTTTTTGTTTTAACAGCGTA
>JBGSSQ010000300.1:0-6946 GCA_041736975.1 Gammaproteobacteria bacterium | reverse complement strand
CCTCCGATCCACATTCCGCATCAGCTCAGTTTTTCATCAATGTTTCAGACAATCACTTTCTTGACTTTAAATCCACGGATCCCGATGGTTGGGGCTACTGTGTTTTCGGTCATGTGACTGAAGGTATGGATATTGTCAATAAAATCAGCCAGGTGCAAACGACCTCACGAGCAGGTCATGCTGATGTTCCGGTTGATGATGTCATCATCCAATCCGTTGAAATTACTGAGAAAATTCCAGCCTAATGAGTCAAAATGAGTACTAATGTAATCCGCTACGATGATCAGGATCAAACGCTGTATTGTCAGGGTGATTGGCGTACCAGTAAACTGGGAGTAGCGGAGTTAGAAATCACTCATTTTCTCAAAAAAAAATCTCCCGTACTTACCATTGATGGGGCTGGGTTGTCTCAGCTTGATAGTGCGGGAGCTTGGTTAATTTATAAAACACTAAATGCGCTTAAATGCCAGAACACATCAGCTTCATTGGTCAATTTTTCAGCACTACATGCCGGATTGTTTGCACTTGTACAGTCTGATTTAACTGTAGCCAACCCACCAGCCCCTCCAGAAAGTTCAAATGATATTTTTACCGTGATTGGTAGGCATACAGTAGAGCATGTTAAGACCACCTTCGACTTTTTAGGCTTTCTTGGTGAGATGAGCCTCATCATGAAAAGTTATATACTTAATCCCAATAGGATACAGTGGCGTGCCATTTTCCGTACGGTCCAAGATGCAGGCTATCATGCGCTGCCTATCATTGCTTTATTATCTTTTCTAGTAGGGGTAGTTCTTGCTTATCAGTTAGGTCGACAATTAGAAACCTACGGTGCTAATATTTACATAGTTGATTTGTCTGGTATGGCTATTTTGCGTGAATTCGGACCCTTGATTACGGCTATCATCGTTGCCGGTCGTACAGGGTCTTCTTTTACAGCGCAGATTGGTTTGATGAAAGTAAATGAAGAAATCGATGCCTTGAAAACCATGGGATTGTCGGCTCCGAGCCGAATTGTGCTACCGCGGGTTCTTGGTACTATTGTGGCTTTACCGTTGTTAACTATGTGGTCTAACATTTTTAGTGTGTTTGGTAGTATGGTCATGTCTAGACATATGCTTGGCATTAACCTTCACGATTTTTTGTCACGATTTACCTATGCCCTCAATAGCACAACATTATGGACGGGGTTGGGGAAAACGCCTGCTTTTGCTTTGGCCATTGGCCTGGTGGGCTGCTTCCAGGGTTTTAGAGTGACATACACAGCTCAAAGTATTGGTACTCGCACCACAATGAGCGTTGTACAAGCTATCTTTTTAATCATTGTCATTGATGCGGTTTTCTCTATTTTATACAGCTGGGCAGGTCTGTGATGAACAGCAAGGAAAATGTCATAGAAATCAGTGGCTTAAGAAATTTTCTCGGGGGCAATTGGGTTCATAATCTTCTTTCACTTCGGGTGCATAGAGGAGAGATTTACTCCATTGTAGGCGGTAGTGGTAGCGGTAAGACAACGCTGTTACGGAGTATACTGATGCTTCAAAAGCCGGTTTCTGGGCAAATCAAGGTGTTCGGATGTAATATTTTAAATGCCAAAGCGAAAGAAAGAACGGCAATACAAAAGCGATGGGGCGTACTCTTTCAACAAGGTGCTTTATTCAGTTCACTCACTGTTTTAGAGAATATTTTATTCCCATTACAAGAATTTACCAAGCTAACGCCATCACTGATGAATGAAATTGCAATGATGAAATTGTCATTAACAGGTCTACCAGCTGATTCCGCCAATAAACTTCCTGGTGAATTGAGTGGTGGGATGCGCAAACGTGCAGCGTTGTCTCGTGCGATTGCATTAGACCCGGAATTACTATTTCTGGACGAGCCTACCTCAGGACTTGATCCTAAAGGCGCTGAAGCGTTTGATGACCTGATTATGGGGCTCAAAGCGGCACTTAACCTGACTATAGTCATGGTGAGTCATGATCTCGATTCTCTATGGGATGTGAGTGATCGTGTTGCTTTTATAGGTGAGGGCAAAGTGTTAGCCGAAGCCAGCATGAAGGAATTAGTCAAAAATCCACATCCTCTGATTCAAAATTACTTCAAAGGTAAACGCGGAGAGTTGCGCATCAAAGCCAACGCCTAGGCTATCGCCCGCAATGATGATAATTAAATATTATTGTAAAATTTATCATGACTGCTACACTTGTAGTGTTATTTTGAGAGATGACCATGGACACCAAGGTTAATTACATCATTGTGGGTTTGTTTGTAAGCTTGTTAACCTTAGCGGTTATTGGCGGAACAATTTGGCTTGCCGGACTACGTAGCACTAAAACCTACGACACCTATATTACGTACATGAACGAAGCAGTTTCTGGACTCAGTGAGAAAGCACCTGTCAAGTTTAATGGTGTTATAGTCGGTTTTGTGGAAAAAATTGCTCTGAATCCCCAAAATCTGAAGCAAGTAAGTTTACTATTAAAAATCCAAGAAGGTACGCCTATCACTGAAGCAACACGTTCATCATTGTTGTCGCAAGGACTGACTGGAATTGCCTACATTGGCTTAGCTGCAGAAAAGGTTCAATCTCCACTCCTTAAAAAACACGACGATGAAGCTTATCCTGTGATTATGTCCACACACTCCTTGTTTTTCCGTTTAGATCAGACGGTAGAAGCCATGTCTAAAGATGTTACTTCCGTAGCAGAAAATCTGAAACAGTTACTCAATGAAGAAAATCAAGCGTCTGTTAAGGCCAGCCTAGAAAATCTTCGAGGAATCACTGAAGCGTTTAATAAAAATACCCAAAACATTAATCAGACACTACAATCGATGCCTCAGTTGATTGTTCATTTTGAATCTACGCTTAACGAGACCCGTGCTGCTGTAAAAAGTTTACAGGCATTGTCTAAACAGGGTAATCAAAGTATTAATGATCTTTCACAAGAAACGTTGCCTAGCGTCCAGCAGATTTTAATTAAGTTAAACCATTCCCTTGCGAATGTTGAGCAGTTGACAGGGGATTTAAATAAAAACCCTTCCATGTTATTACGCGGTCGCACCCCTCAACCACTGGGTCCAGGAGAGAAATAAAGTGAAATCTCGATTTTTGTTGTTAATGGGTATGCTGAGTATCAGTGGCTGTAATATGTTGGGACCCCAAGAAGTAGCATCCACTACAACCTATACACTATCAGTGCCTCACATTCAAAATACAAACGTCCATGATCATAAAATTACGCTCTTAGTCAACTCACCTACGGCAACACCGGGTTTTGATTCGCGAAAAATGATTTACACCAAGACACGATATGAATTAAGTGAATTTGCGCGTCACCAATGGGCTGCGCCACCAGCAGAAATGCTTGAGCCGGTATTAATTCAAAAACTACGCGATACCGGATATTTTCATGCGGTGATTAACAGCGCATTTGCCGTGCAACGTGACTATGTATTAAAGACACATTTAATTGAAATGCGTCAGGATTTCACGGTCAAACCGAGTCGATTAAGAATAGCCATGCAGGCCGAATTAATTGATACCAAAGAGAGCCGGGTAGTCAACGCTTGTACATTTACTTGCTCAATGCCGGCGCCTCAAAATACACCTTATAGTGGGGTGGTAGCGGCCAACAGAGCTGTTAATACTATTCTTAGCCAAGTAGCTGAGTTTTCTGTAAAAGCACTTTTCCCACAAAAGCGAGTTGAATTGCAGCTGCCTAAGCCGCATCATCACAGTATAAAAAGACGCGCCACGATCAGGCACTGAAGGATAAATTGATTAGGGGGAGATCAGCTGAATAGCTGATAGGCGGGAAACAGCTCTCACCTTGCAGTAAGAGCTGTTCACCAAGTTACACTAAGGCTTAGCTTTTATTCTGATCTGATTTTGAAGCATTAGATGAAGTTGTGGCTTGAGAAGCTTTTTGAACATCCAGCAATTCGATGGTAAAAATCAACGTTGCGTTAGGTCCAATTTTCCCGTGAGTACCACGTTCGCCGTAAGCTAAACTAGCAGGGGCATAAATTTCCCATTTTGATCCTTTAGGCATCAATTTAAGCGCTTCGCGCCATGCTGGAATCACGCCATTGAGGGTGAAAGAGGCAGGCTGGTCACCTAGTTCTTCGCTGGAAGAAAAAACTTCACCATCAATTAATTTGCCGGTGTAATTTACTGACACGCGGTCTGTATCGCTAGGCGTTGGTCCATTACCTTTAGTCAGTACTTTGTACTGTAGACCTGATTTGGTGGTGACAACACCTGCTTTACTTTTATTTTCGGCTAAGAATTTGTCGCCTTCTGACTTATTGGTAACACTGAGCTTCTTAAGATCTTCAGTGCGTTGTTGCATAGCTTGACGTTGAAAGCTAATCAATAATGCCTGCATTTCTTGTTTACTGAGATCTGATTTAGAGCCAGCAAGTGCTTGTTGGAAACCTTTGGTGAGTTCATCTTTATTAAGTTGATTGAACTGTTCGATTAAATTAGATCCCATGGTATAGCCAATAGAAAAGCTGACTTTGTTGATATCAACTGGTTGGCTAGCGGCTGCTTGAGTGTTTGCTGGTGAACTTGCAGTAGTCTGAGCAGCGGGTGCGGCGATAACGGTTGCTGCACCGAAAAGACTGGCGAGAATTAATGTTCTAGAAAAATGGCGTACCTGCATAGAAATCTCCTTGGTGAAAAGAACTAAGTATAGACTAGTAAAAGGAGAATTACATCCAGCCACCTGAAAATCTATGGCAAGAACACTATTGCCTGTAAGGAAATTTACAGGAAATAGTAGGTTTGTTATGGCCTAAAATCGCCACTGTGCTACACTCCACAGTAATTCACTTTAGTCGTTGAGAATTTAACACAGGAACACCACAATCATGCCTGATCAATGCACGGTAGATGTATGGTCTATTGCATTAAACGCATCCGCAGAAAAGCGCCTTCAAGCTGGCACATTGCTGTCTGAAGAAGAACATAAACGCGTTTACCGCTTACGTATGCCAGAGCATCAACATCGATCTATAATAGCATTGGCACAACGACGTGTGATTCTTAGCCAGTATCTCAACCAAGCCCCAGAATCTATTACCTATGCCATTGGCCCTTATGGCAAGCCTTATATAGAAGGTTACCCGCTGCATTTCAATCTGTCTCATTCACACGACATAGCCTTGTTAGCCATCAGCCAACAGGCAGAACTCGGTATTGACATTGAGTATTGGCGCTCTGTTATACATATCGATGGTCTGGTCAAAAAAATATTTACCCCTGAAGAACAAGCACAGTTTTATGCTTTACCAGACGATCAACGCACAGCAAGCTTCTACCAAGTATGGACCAGCAAAGAAGCGTTCGTCAAAGCAATAGGCAAAGGACTGTATTATCCATTAAGCCAAATCAATGTGGCTGTTGACCCCAACATGCCTTCAAGGTTGCTAATGGCGGGTGTAGGTAAAGAAGCAATAGACACTGAAAAGTTCACAGTTAATAAGCTTACTGTCCCCCCAAACTATACAGCAAATTGTGCCGTTATAACGCCTACACACACCCAACATCATTGCGAAGCAACCCAGAAACCCATAATCATAGTGAGGCAGCGTTACAGTTGACATCCCCACCCACCTAAGGCAAAGTTGTATAGTTAAAAGTAGTTAATGCCTAAAGGAGATAAAAATGGAATTAAAAGATAATTTACTGGCTACCAAAGAAACTGGGATTTCAGCTGAAGAGCCAATACAAACACAAACAACCCCAGGCCATCTCCCACTTCAAGACACTCAATACGGCAAACTACAATCACAACTGGTCAGTGAGATTCAAGTCGAAATTGACAAATATTTAAGCTCAGGAAAAAGCGATGCACTAGCTAGCGGTGTAGCACACTCCCCTGCTCAAAATTTTTTAGATTGGCTAAGTCTTAACTGCCAACCCCCAGTCACCTCCACTCAAGTTGGTAAAATCATAAAAAAATTGAGTGATCTTTATTCTGAGTACCATAAGGCAGGTGCTGGCACTATTTGGTGGGATGCTACTGCCAAAGCCTTTTCTGATCGTTTGTCTAGAATCCTTGCAAACTACTCCACAAACCGATTCTTATTGGTTCTTGAAATAGAATTTGCTCAGTTATTATCAGAATTAGAGCAGTTAAAAGCTGTGCCAGTCCAATCTAAATCAGAAAGCTATAACCTCACAGCTACAACTTCCAGCGATGAAAAGGCAAAAACACAAAAACGCCTTGATAAAAGTGCCAAGCTCGAATCCGAGAATGCTGAGTTGAAAGCCAAATACGATTCAGCAAAAAACCGCATTGCTGAGCTAGAAGCCAAAACATCAGGAGACGCATCCACTATAGCAGCGCTAGCTACCAGAATCCAAGATTTAGAGCAACAACGAGATCGTGCCAACGGACAAGCCGATAGAGCGGAAGCTGCTCTTCTTAAAAAAGACGCTCTGCTTAGCGAAGGTTTTGCACGATTAAGTCAAACATTAGCGGATCAATCTAGATTGATGAATGAAACTCTTGATAATGTGACTATCGCTCGTAGTGAGCCTGTATCTAGGATCGATAAATGTCTAGATTATATAGTGAAGAAGAAGTTATTATCGCCAACACGTCTCCAAGCTATCAATAAATTGGGCTATTTCTTGAGTCAACATATCCATGACCAAGAGCCAATAAATCAATCGGTTTGCGCCTTTGCTATTGAGTGCGTTAAAGAACTTGTCAAAGCTTCTACTGTACAAGAATGTCTTGCTAAAAGTTCGCTCCCCGCTGAATTAACCCAAGACTTCAATGATTTGTTTTTAGAATTGAAAACACTAAACGAAACCCCATGGAAAGCAGCAGAGAAAGAAGACCATGAAAAATTATTCAACTGTCTGAAAGCCCTCTTTGATAAAGATGCATATAATATCAAAACGTTATGTAATGCTTTTCCCTCGTCA
>JBGSSQ010000263.1:0-8639 GCA_041736975.1 Gammaproteobacteria bacterium | reverse complement strand
CATGATGACACGATCACCATCACCATCAAGGGCGATACCAATATCGGCATTATTCTCATGAACCGCTTTTTGCAAAACGGAAGGGTAGGTAGAACCACATTGAGCATTAATATTTAAACCATCAGGAGCGGTGCCAATTTCAAAAACTTCTGCGCCTAATTCACGAAATACTTCTGGGGCTACGTGATAGGTAGCGCCATGAGCGCAATCCACCACTATTTTCATACCCTTTAAACTAATATGAGAAGGCACGGTACTTTTGCAGAATTCAATATATCGACCTGGCGCATCCACTATGCGAACAGCTTTGCCTAATTTTGCTGATTGTACTATTTCCATAGGCTTTTCAAGTTGTGCTTCGATTTCCTGTTGAATATCGTCCGGCAATTTAAAACCCTCTTTTGAAAAGAGTTTCAGACCATTATCTTCGAAGCCATTATGTGAGGCACTAATGACAATACCAGCACACGCTCTTAATGTTCTTGTCAAATAGGCAATTGCGGGTGTTGGCATTGGGCCTAACAAGTGAATATCCATTCCAGCGGCGGATAAGCCAGCTTCCAATGCAGATTCCAACATGTAACCAGAAATGCGTGTGTCTTTACCAATCAATACTTTACCGCGTACTTTATCGCCTAAAATTTTTCCTATAGCCCAACCTAATTTAATGACAAACATAGGATTAATTAATTCGTCGCCGACCTTGCCGCGAATTCCGTCAGTGCCAAAAACCTGTTGTACCATTATTAATTCCTCTTAAGCTTCTACTAAATGATTTTGTATCAGTAATCCATCACGCAAAGCACTTACTTGATGCGTCCGAATCCAATCAACACCTTGAGCAGCAGCAAATAACTCTGCACTCAAAGTACCGTAACCAGACTTAGCTGGTGTTTGCGCTGTGATGCGTTGTATAAACGATTTGCGAGAAACACTCACTAGCAGTGGTAAATTAAATTCACGACGAATCTGACTCAACTGCTTCAACACCACTAAAGATGCTTCAGACTCAGCACTGAGAAAAAATCCCATTCCAGGATCCAAAATTAATCTCTCTCTGGCAATACCAGCACGTGTTAATGCATCCACTCTAGCATAAAAAAAATCAGTAATTCTCGAGATGATGGTGGTTGGATCTGTCACTACCCGCTCGGCGGGCTGTGTTCCATGAACACTGTGCATAACGATTAATTGACAATCCGCTGCCGCTAATTCAGGGTAAAAATCGGGGTAAGGGAAACCATGAATATCATTTAAAAAGCTAACACCTCTAGAGAGGGCATAGCGCTGTGTTTGGGTATGAAAAGAATCCACAGAAAGGGGAATTCCTTTAGGCATTAGCGCATCAATAACGGGGCCTAAGCGCTCAATTTCAGCAGCTGCAGCCACCACTGGCGCACCCGGATGACTCGAAGACGGGCCTAAGTCCAAGGCTGTCGCACCCTCTGCAAACAAAGCCTGCCCATGTGCTATAGCAAGAGCAGGCTCTACAAACTGACCACCATCTGAAAAAGAATCCGACGTGAGGTTAACAATTCCCAGAATTGCGGTCATTCAACCTCCACGCGCTAGCTTGACGCCGTTTCAGAATCAATATCGGTACGCTCTTCAGTAATATCCTGATTTCCACCTGATTTTTCATTATCCTGCGCTGCAGTTGATTTATTAGGCGTGGTAAAACCGGATTCCGTCCAATCTGCCGGCGGTCTAGCATCTCTACCCTCAAGAATATCTTTGATCTGCAGTTCACCAATGGTTTCGTATTTAATCAATGCATCAGCCATCAAATGTAATTTATCCACTCTCTCTTTGAGAATTTTCTCAGCAAGTTGGTAATTACGATCGACAATAGCGCGTATTTCAGCATCAATTGTTTGTGCAGTGTGATCAGAGACCCCTTTACGTCGTGACATTTCACGACCCAAAAAGACTTCGCCCTCTTCCTCACCATAGGTTAACGGCCCCAAAGTATCCGACAATCCCCACTTGGTAACCATATTACGGGCTATTTCAGTGGCTCTTTCGATGTCATTGGAGGCACCTGTAGTAACATTTTCTGCCCCAAAAATCATAGACTCAGCTATACGCCCACCAAACAAACCGGCAAGCTGTGATTCTAAACGCTGTTTTGAGTAACTGTAGCGGTCTTGCTCTGGAAGGAACATAGTAACGCCCAAGGCTCGGCCACGCGGAATAATGCTCACCTTGTATACAGGATCGTGCTGTTCTACTGAAAGCCCGACCAATGCATGGCCAGCTTCGTGGTAAGCAGTGAGTTTCTTTTCACTTTCGCTCATCACCATTGAACGTCTCTCAGCACCCATCATGATTTTATCTTTGGCCTGCTCAAACTCATGCTGCCCAACCTTGCGCTTGTTCGCCCTAGCAGCAAACAAAGCCGCTTCATTCACTAAGTTGGCTAAATCGGCACCTGAAAATCCGGGTGTGCCTCGTGCAATATTCGAAGCATTAGCATCATCATTCAAAGGCACTTTACGCATATGAACTTTCAAAATATGTTCACGACCACGAATATCAGGTAAAGGCACTACAACTTGTCTATCAAATCGACCCGGTCTTAATAAAGCGGGATCAAGCACATCAGCACGGTTGGTAGCGGCAACGACTATAACGCCCTCTTTGCCTTCAAAACCGTCCATTTCAACCAGCAATTGGTTTAAGGTTTGCTCACGCTCGTCATGACCACCACCTAAGCCAGCGCCACGATGGCGACCCACGGCCTCAATCTCATCAATAAAAATAATGCAGGGTGCATGCTTTTTAGCCTGTTCAAACATATCACGTACTCGCGAAGCACCAACGCCCACGAACATCTCTACGAAATCAGAACCTGAGATAGTAAAGAAAGGTACGCCCGCTTCACCCGCCACCGCTTTGGCAAGCAAGGTTTTACCGGTACCAGGGGAGCCAACGAGTAATACACCACAAGGAATTTTTCCGCCAAGCTTTTGAAACTTACTTGGGTCTTTCAAGAAATCGACCAGCTCTTTGACTTCTTCTTTGGCTTCTTCAACACCAGCCACATCAGCAAACGTCACTTTCACTTGATCTTCAGTGAGCATACGCGCACGGCTACGACCGAAAGCCATTGGGCCTCCACGTCCACCGCCGCCTTGCATTTGACGCATGATATAAACTAAAAAAAGGATTAATAATACGGTAGGAAATAAGCTAACAAACAATTGCATAAGCAATCCGCGCTCAGCGGGTGCTTTGCCATTCACTTCAACGCCCTTTTTCACTAATTCACTTAGCAGGGTTTGATTTTCAATTACAGGCATGTAAGTACTAAATTGACGATTATCGGTATAACGTCCCTGAATGGTATGGTCATCACTAATGGTGACTTTTTTAACTTGTCCTTTGTTCACCGCACTCAAGAATTGTGAATAAGTCACAGTATCGGAAGCAGTACGAGGTGGTGTCATGTTGTTAAACACTACAACCATTATTAGGGCGATCACTGCCCACAACATCAAAGTTCTAACCATATTCATCGGTATGTCACTCTTTCATTAAACGCCTGATAAACACCACTACTCAGCACTGGGCAGAAATGCACTTATTTTCTACACTCAGGTGAATCACTGAATTTTGTACACTTGTCTACCAAAGTAAACAGCCTTTTAAATTCGATTTTCCATCCGATTAGCCATTCCAGCAACCGTGCTAAATAGACATGAACCCCCATTATAGACCGTAATGGCTGAAGATACCACCTCGAGATTCGTTAGAGCATGCCCAGTTCCAATTTAGCCACATCTGACATCATTTCTCGGGTCCAGGGGGGATCAAAAACCATTTCAACATTGACTTCTTTGACTCGGGGTGCAGCCGATACCTTACGTTTGACATCGCCAGCGATGGTCGGGCCCATACCGCAACCAGGGGCAGTCAGCGTCATTTTGATGTTGACTTGATGTTCATTAGCCCCCAAGGGGATGATATCGCAAGAGTAAATAAGCCCAAGGTCAACGATATTGACCGGAATTTCAGGATCGTAGCATTTTTTCATTTGTAGCCAAATCAGCTCTTCTAGTGACATTTCAGCTAAAATCGATTCTGGAATTTCAGCTTCAGTCTCTAAGCCCAATGCATCGGCGTCATTCGCATCGATTCGCGCTAAATTCCCATAAATACTAACAGTATAAGAGCCACCCAATGATTGGGTAATTCTTACCTCAGTACCGGCCTGTAAAAAAATGCGGGCGCCAGAAGGAATTAGCAACGCATCCACATCACGACGCAAGATTAAAATACTGTCGCTCACTTCATTTTTCTGATTTGACATTGAAACTCTCACCACATCCACATAAACTTTCTGCATTAGGATTATTAAACACCATTTGTGAAAATCCCAGCCCCTTTTCTTCTACATCAACCACAGTGCCGCGCACAATATCAATGCATGCCGGGTCTAAAAAAACCTTAAACGATGTTTGTAAAGGCACTTCAATATCACCAACCCGTGGTTCTGATACTATTTCCGGGCGATACATCCAGCCCGTGCAACCAGTACGTTTAATGCTCAAACGGAAATATTGGCCATCCCCGCTCACTTTAATACTGTTCTCAATATGGGCAATAGCCTTTGGTGTGAGATCCAGCAATATTTCGCTACTCATCGTTACCTCTTTATTCCGTTGATACTGGTGCAGCGTCTTCAGCTAAAGCCGCATTAAGCGTATGCCAAGCCAAAGTAGCACATTTAACGCGGGCGGGAAATTCTGCCACACCCGCTAAGACCGATAATTTACCTAACAGTTCAACGTCATGAGCATCTTCGGTCATCAACTCATGAAACTGCTGAAATATCTGCAATACTTCAGATATTTTTTTATCTTTAAGATGCTCTGTCATCAATGAGGCAGAGGCCATAGAAATAGCACAACCATTACCCACAAACTTAAGCTCTTTAATGCTATCGTTTTCTACGCAAACAAAGAGCTCTAATTTATCACCACATAATGGGTTATGCCCTTGCTTTTGATGGGTTGGGTTTGCAAGAACGCCATGGTTGCGTGGGTGACGACCGTGGTCAATAATCACTTGTTGGTATAACTCGCGTAAGGCACTCATCAGGCAAACATCCTCTGAACTTCACGTATGCCAAGGACCAAACTATCGACCTCTGCAAACGTGTTATAAAAAGCCAACGAAGCTCGTGCAGTAGCGGCAACACCAAAGCGCTCCATTAACGGCATCGCACAATGGTGGCCGGCTCGTATGGCAATACCTTGATGATCCAATATAGTGCCTATATCGTGAGGATGAATAGTATCAAGAATAAAAGAAATGACGGGCACTTTCTCAGCCGCCTCACCAATAATTCGCAGCCCATCAATCTCCGATAACGCTTGGGTAGCATAATCCAAAAGCTGTTGCTCATAGGCTGCCACTTGCATTAAATCAAGTTGATTTAAATAATCAATAGCGGCCCCTAAACCAATTGCGCCGGCAATATTAGGCGTACCTGCCTCAAATTTATAAGGTAATTCATTATAGGTAGAACGCTCAAAAGTGACCTGACTGATCATTTCACCACCCCCTTGATAAGGTGGCATAGCCTTTAACAAAGCTTCTTTGGCATACAACACCCCAACACCGGTGGGGCCGTACATTTTATGAGCAGAAAACACATAAAAATCACACTGCAAAGATTGAACATCTACTTTTAAGTGAGGAACTGCTTGTGCGCCATCGATTAAAACAGGCACACCCTGTTGATGAGCAATTTCTATCATTTTCTCAACTGGATTAATGGTACCAATCGCATTAGATACATGGGTAATGGCAATGAGTTTAGTTCGAATATTAATTAAGTCGTTATAAGCAGCAAGATCTAACTCGCCATTATCTAAAACAGGTATTACACGTAAGTGTGCTTTTTTTTGCGCACACAGTAGCTGCCAAGGGACGATATTAGCGTGATGTTCCAATGCACTAATGAGAATCTCATCGCCTTCCTGTATATTCAGCTGGCCAAAGCTGGACGCGACTAAATTAATCGCCTCAGTGGATCCGCGAACAAAAACGATTTCTCGCATGGATGGAGCATTAATAAATTGACGTACTTTTTCACGAGCGCCTTCGTAGGCTTGCGTAGCCTGATCACTCAACAAATGCAAGCCACGATGGACGTTAGCGTTGCTGTTTTTGTAGAAATTCACTTCCGACTCAATAACGGATAAAGGTTTTTGTGATGTGGCTGCGTTATCTAAATACACCAAAGGATGGCCATGAACTGTCTGTTGTAAAATGGGGAAATGTTGACGAATGGCGTGCACATCAAATAAACTCATTGATTCTGTCGTGCCTTTGTCAATTAAGGTATTCATAGGCTATTAACTCCGTTAATCACAGCTAATTTAGCTTGTAAAATTGGTGTTACCATCTTTTGAATGAAAGGTAATGTGCCAGTAAATTGACCTTCAACAAAAGCCTGTAACAACATATCAATCGCAAGATCATGGCTAATACCACGTGATTTCAAATAAAATAAAGCATCAGGATCAAGTTGTCCAACACTGGCTCCATGTGAGCATTTAACGTCATCGGCATAAATCTCAAGCTCAGGGCGGGTGTCAATTTCAGCTGAAGAGGACAGCAATAAATTTTGACTCAATTGATCAGCTACCGCTTGCTGCCCTTCTGGCTGCACAATGACTTTACCATTAAATATCGCTCGTGACTTGTCAGTAGCGATTGCTCTAAATATTTGTTCACTACTGCACTGCGGTGCTTGATGGTCAATGGTGAGATGATAATCACTGTGTTGAGACGCATTAATGATGGCTAAACCACGACACTGGCATTGAGCGCGTGGCCCGGCTAAATCTATGTGCCATGCTTCTCGCTGTAGCTTAGCACCTAAAGAAAAATGATTAACATTCAACACGGATTCCGTGGCTTGTCGCACTAAATTTTCACACAAGTGTGTGGCGCCCTGCCCTTCATTCTGGCATTTGACGTGGGTTAATTTAGCTTGATCAGCTAAATTGATTTGATTAATCGCCAGGTGCCAATATGGTGTTGTGGCAGCACTGTTATAATTTTGACAGAGCGTTAGTTGGCTGTTTTTACCGAGAAAAATCATATTACGCAATACACTCGTTTGAGACACGGTGTTATCCGTCACATAATCAACAATAATGGGTTTATCAAAAGTCACATCATCGGGTATTAAAACAAATAAGCCGTTTTGCCATAAACTGGTGTTGAAATTAACAAACCCCGCCTGTGTGTTTTGATGTTCAGATAAGCCACGCTCTACCCACTCTGGATGGGTAAGCAATGCGGTTTTTAGGTCTGTCACAACAATCCCATCTGGCAAATCTTCCGGTTTATTTTGCAACTCGCCATTGATGAAAGTGAGATTAATAACCAACTGTTCTAGTGCTATAGTCGTTAACGGTGTTATGAGAGTCAGAGGCACTGCGGGGGTTGACGGTGCTACGGAAGTCAGGGGCACTGCTGGGGTTGACGGTGCTACGGAAGTCGGAGGCACTGCAGGGTTTAACGGCGCCACAGAAGTCAGTGGCAGGTCTAGAGGCAACGGTGCTACATGAGACACTTCTTCAGCTTGTGTACTCACGATGCCATGTAAATCAGTGAGTTGTTGCTGAGCCTGCACATTGATATCGGTGTATTTCCAGGCTTCATTCACACGAGTAGGCCAACCATTTTCTAAAAAACGCTGCCATTGCTCAGTACGCATCGTTTTCAGCCACGCAGTATTTTCATTTTCACCGGGTAATCTGGCGGTGAGTTCACTAAAGTTTGAGTTTTCCCAATTCACTGTACGCTCTCCGTTAGGCCGTTTGTTCTTGCAGCCAACCATAACCTTTTTCTTCCAAAGCCAGTGCCAACTCCTTGCCACCTGATTTTATAATACGACCATTCGCAAGAACGTGTACAAAATCAGGAACGATAAAATCTAATAATCGCTGGTAGTGAGTGACTACAATGAATGAACGTGAAGGATCGCGTAGAGAGTTTACCCCCTTGGCCACAGCTTGTAGTGCGTCAATATCTAAGCCAGAGTCCGTTTCATCTAGTATGGCTAACGTGGGTTCTAATACCATCATTTGCAAAACTTCATTACGTTTTTTTTCGCCACCTGAAAAACCATGATTGACAGCACGTTGCAAAAAAGCTTCGTCCATACCTAATTCACGCAATTTGCCTTTGACAAACTGTATAAAATCAAGTGCATCAAATTCACTCAACCCACGTGCTCTACGTACACTATTCAAGGCGCTTCTCAAGAAATACATATTATTGACGCCAGGTAATTCAACCGGGTACTGAAAAGCTAAAAACAAACCTTTAACGGCACGCGCTTCTGGTGACAGTGCGGTTAAATCAGCGTGGTCAAATTGTATACTGCCCGCCGTAATTTCATAACCATCACGCCCAGCTAACACACTGGCCAGAGTGCTTTTACCGAAACCATTAGGCCCCATAATCGCATGGATTTCACCAGGTTTAACCTCAAGATTAATCCCTTGTAAAATAGCGCCAGCACCGGCGACACTTACCTGTAAATTTTCAATTTTTAACATAACTTCACTCTCTTCATAACCCTAAATTCAACGGCTCTCTATAAGCCCACCTGG
>JBGSSQ010000207.1:0-1704 GCA_041736975.1 Gammaproteobacteria bacterium | reverse complement strand
TCCTTCAGCCCTCTTGTCGGATGATACTTTTGCACGGTAAGGGTTCTTAATTACGTCGGTTATCAGCTTGATCAGCCTGTTGGCAATTGACTCATCATATTGCTTATCTCCGACCTGCACGATAAATCCTCCAATAATCTTGGGATCTATCTTTTCGTTGAGTTCTACTTTATTGCTGAAAGTAGAGATGAATTTGTGTACTTTCTTTCGTTGATCATCGCTGAGGGCTACCGCTGTTGTTACTTCAGCAGTCACAATGCCCTTATGTTCCAAATACAATCCGGCAAATGCACGGGCAATATCCGGAATAATTGATTCACGATTTTTTTTGGCAACAATCCTGACAAATTCTATGGTGATTGGATTCACTTTATTCGCAAATAGAGCACGGAGAATGTTGGCTTTGACATCGAGTTTTATTACCGGGCTTTTCAATGCTGCAACAAGTTCTTTACTTGCCTTAAATGTTTTTTCAAGGAGCGCCATATCAGAGCGTACTTCTTCAAGCACTCCCTTTTCTACAGCAAAATCGAGCAGGGATTTTGCATATCGTTTCGATACTCTAGAATCCTGCGGCATTAGTTAAGTTTTGCTTCTTCTAAATATTTTTCAATCAAAGCTTTTTGCTTTGTTTCGCTTTGAAGTTCGGTTCGAAGTAGTTTTTCAGCGATTTCAATGCTTAGTGTTGCAATCTCTGTTTTTATTTCGGTGAGTGCAGCCATCTTTTCAGTTTGAATGGCTTCCCTTGCTGAGTTTAGAATTCTGGTATACTCATCTTCAGCACGTTGCTTAGACTCACTCACGATGCGTTCTTTAGCATCACGGGCTTCTTTCAACATCAAATCGCGTTCTAGTCGCGCTTGACGCAGCAATTCCTCATTGCTGGCCTGAAGATTCTGCATTTCAGCCCGGGCAGTTTGTACTGATTTGAGTGCTTCATCAATTGATTCTTCGCGCTCACGTATGGCTGCTAGTATTGGTTTCCAGGCAAACTTGGCAAGTATGAATAATACTACCAAAAATGCGATTGACGACCAAAGAACGGTACCTACACTTACATCTGTCATAATAACGTTTGTTTATGGTTCTCAATAAGAAAGTATCGCTCCGGCCAACCGCCGGAACGTTACTTTTCTAATTTTACTATGCAAGCACAACCAAAAGACATACGATAACGGCGAACAGAGCAACGCCCTCAATAAGAGCGGCAGCAATGTTCATGTTAGCACGAATGTCTCCTGTAGCTTCAGGCTGACGAGCTATTGACTCGAGAGCTGAACCACCAATACGGCCAATACCGATACCGGCACCAATAGCAGCTACGCCTGCACCAATACCAGCCAAACCTTGGTTGGCAGCTTCTAACATTACAGATAGTAATTCCATGAGAACTTTGATTTATTTGGGTTATTAATTGCCTTTTTGTTGTTTAATGATGAGCTTCCTGAGTGGCATCGCCAAAATATAGCGCTGCTAAAAGAGTAAATACATAGGCCTGAAGGAACGCAACCAATAGCTCTATAAAGAACATGAAGACCATGAACAGAGTGCTACCTATGCCTACCCCCATACCTACACCAGCACCACTTTGCTCCCAGAATATAATAATCAGGGAAACAAACGAGAGTATAATGATGTGACCTGCAGTTATATTAGCAGTAAGACGAATCATTAATACCAGAGGCTTAATGAAAATACTTGCGG
>JBGSSQ010000196.1:0-5221 GCA_041736975.1 Gammaproteobacteria bacterium | reverse complement strand
GCTTGATATTATGATTGGCGAGGGCCCTTCTGCCCGCTCAATTAAAGTCGATTTACCGCCGTTTACACTGCTGGGTGCAACCACTAGAGCGGGTCTTTTGACTTCACCGCTCAGAGATCGTTTTGGCATAGTGCAACGTTTGGAATTTTATAATGTCGAAGATTTAACCACTATTGTCACTCGATCCGCGCGATTGTTGCGTGTAGAAATAGCGCCGGCTGGTGCTCATGAAATAGCTAGACGTGCCCGGGGAACGCCGCGTATTGTCAATCGATTATTACGTCGTGCCAGAGATTTTGCGCAGATGAAAGGTGATGGCATTATAACCGAAGTGATTGCGCGTCAAGCTTTGAATTTACTCGAGGTGGATGACTGTGGTTTTGATATGATGGATAGAAAGCTGCTATTAGCTGTACTAGAAAAATTCGATGGTGGCCCGGTAGGGCTTGATAGTATTGCTGCAGCGATAGGAGAAGAGCGTGGTACAATAGAGGATGTTTTGGAGCCTTATTTGATCCAGCAGGGTTATTTGCACCGTACGCCTAGAGGGCGAGTAGCAACCCGGCTAGCTTATGAGCACTTTGGAATGACATTTCCTCAGGGCGAGACGATGGCGTAAAGCCATTAGCGTTAACAATTTTTATTGATGGAGAGCTTTTATGGCAAATGACACAAGCTTATTGACCTTTATTTTTGACGCTGGCCCATTGGTGAAAGCGGTGATGGCAATGTTGGTAATAGTGTCTATCGTTTCTTGGGCTTTTATAATACAACGCGCTGTGTTTTTTAGAGAAACACGTCGTCGTTCCCAAGATTTTGAAGACCGGTTTTGGTCAGGTGGCGATTTGGAGGAGTTGTATGGCAAATTGCAACGCCATCGCCAGGAATTATCTGGCCTGGAAAGTTTGTTTTTTGCTGGTTTTGAAGCATTTTTGCGCGGTAACCAACAACAGAATTTATCACCTCAAGCCGCTATAGATAATGTACAGCGAGCTATGCGCATCGCCGATGCGCGTGAGCAAGATGAGCTAGAGCGTCACCTGCCTTTTTTAGCCACAGTAGGATCCACTAGCCCTTATGTAGGTTTATTTGGCACAGTATGGGGGATTATGACTTCGTTTCAAGCGTTGGCAGGACAATCTCAGCAAGCGACTATTGCCATGGTCGCTCCCGGTATTTCTGAGGCATTAATCGCCACGGCGATGGGCTTGTTCGCTGCAATACCGGCGGTAGTTGCTTATAATCGTTTTAATAGTGAATATGAGCGAATTAGTAATACTTACAGTACATTCCAGGAAGAATTTATTGCCTTGTTGAGTCGTCAACTTGAGCATTAGATTTTCATGATACAATCCACCATTCAAAAGAGGGCAAAATATGCGTAAACGTGGCCGTCGTCGTGGTTCTATGGCAGACATCAATGTAGTTCCTTATATTGACGTCATGCTGGTGTTGCTGGTTATTTTTATGATTACAGCGCCATTGCTGACTCAAGGTGTGCAAGTTGATTTGCCTCAAGCCGCTGCAAAGCCTTTAGCAAAAGCCGATAAAGAACCGTTGATTGTGAGTGTGGATGCTAAGGGGCGTTATTATTTAAATACGGCTAAAAATCCATCGGCACCATTGGATGAAGCCGGTTTGATGCACAATGTGGCCAGTGAACTGGCCAAGGCCAAGCAAGAGGGGCGAGAGCAGCCAGTGTATGTTAAAGGCGATCAAAGCGTTAATTACGGACGCGTAGTGCATGCCATGGTGATTTTGCAGAAAGCAGGGGCGCCACGTGTAGGATTAATAACGCATCCCGATCAAACAGAGGTTTAGCAACATAGCTCGTTGTGTCTCAATAATGCTTGCAGGGTCGGCTTAAATTTCTTAGTATAAGTGTGTCATTGACGACATTAATATACAAAGGAAAAAGTCATGAGAAAACGAGTAGAGATTGTTGTATATAACTCTCAGAAACCCCTCGAGCCAATTCGTAAATACTCAAAATATTTACACGAGCAACTAAATCACTTAGGTATTAAGCCCGCTCTTTTCCCCAGTATTTTAGCCAAAATATATCAACACGTTAGTGACAGAATAAACAGTAAAGTTTATGCTGATGAACTCTACGAGCTATGCACGTTATTACCTGACATTAAACAAGAATATCATGATCAACATCCACTTGTTTTTGCTTTTGATTTGTTTACAGATGACTATATTAGTAAGCTAGAAACCACAGAAAATCTTGAGCTCCATTCAACCCTATTTTGGCCTATTAATTCACAAATTGAGAGATTATTGAGGATTGCCGATGAATTAAGTGACGATGCAGTCCTCAATGACTTATTGAGACAGCTGGTTGACTATTATGTGTCATTTCGAGACCAATTATGCAAAGAACCTGAAAATAGAAAGGAGCTTTTAGCGCCAACTGCCTATGTATGTGGTACAGATCTAGATTACTATGAGGTGCCTTATAGTATGGCATTAGATCTTATATGTAGAGACGAATATGGTGGGGTAGTCAAGAAAAATAAATTTGGCCAACACCCTAGTATTAAGATTGATAAAATCTATTGTAAACCAAATTTTATAGGTGCTGAGTATTTTAAAAATGGCGAGGAAAATTTCGCTGTGGTGTTTCTGCAGTTATTCAATGATAAATATCGCGTTGCAGTGCCGGTTAGCTTACTGGTTGCCGGCCATGTTAAATTTATACATAGTGACAAGTTTAAAAAGAATGATGCACCACTACTCGAGTATGCAAATAAACGACCTTACATGAGAAGAATGGTCCAGGCCGCTTCGTTGAGTGAGGGCGTGCTTTTCCAAACTGTCCTGGAGATGATGAGTGTTTTTAAACACTGGCAAGCAGTGATGTCTGAAGAAGAGTTACTTAATCTGCTGAGAGACTCGGCAAAAACAGAGAATTTAGCGCGGTTAGTCGAGAAGTCAGGTCTTGTGGATAATGTCCCTGGTGAAGCAATTAAATATTTGAAAATGTCAGTTGATGAGCTAAATGAAATGATTTATCAGGACAAGTTGGTACGTTTATTACCAAAGAAATTGCTGACCTACATTAAAACTATAGTCGATATCCATGAGTACTTGATCGCTATGCAATGTTTAATAAAAGACTATTCACCCGAGCGGGCGATATCCGAAGCTCCACACTTGTTGAAAAAAATTGATCCTTATAGCCTTTGTGCCGCCGTAGTTGGATATCTTATTATTAATCCAACTGATATGAAAGCTGATAATTTCATGTTTTGTGTTGCTGATGATCCACATACTGGAGCCTGGCAGTATTATTTTGAGAGTGTAGATAGCGACCATATTGCACCAGTACCGATTTTGAAAAAGAAAGTAGGTCACTTAGTAATTTTATTTTGTATTGTATTGCTCCTAGACTTGAATATACCTTTCGATGACAGGCTCAGAAAGAAACTGCTTAGTAATCCTGCGATTTATTTTATTTTAACTGGTTTAGAGTGTGTGGGTGAAGATGAGAGGCGATTTTTGTTGAGGGTTTTCCAACATGCTTTTACTCAGCAGAAGGACTTATTCGAAGAAGGGGTGCCGACTATAGATCGTCCATTTAAGTTCAACCAAATAACATTGCCCAGGATGCTGAAAACATTTCAAAATGCGCAAGGGCTTCTTTTAGAAAATAAAGAGATAACGCTCAGTCAATTTTTCCTTCAATTAAGCCCTATAGTTGCGCGCTACTATCAGATAATAAGGCATAAGTATGGCGATGATTATTTGGCAGCCTATGATGAACTGAAAAGTGGCCCAGCGGTTGAAAAGCTTTTCCTGAATGAATTACCTAATAATCTGTCAGAATATGATTTTACAGACCAAGAGGTACACGACAAAACATTAACCTTTAATGATGCTGTAAAGAACCTATTAGAGAATTACAGTCATGAAGGGGGTCTTGATGAGCAGTTTAGGTTTCTAGAATATGTTGGCAGTTCATTTCCTTTTGTTAAAAAGCTACGTATTAATTTAGATCAAATAAATACATATATGTCAAAAATATCATTGTATATGTTACCTAACGCGTTAGCGCTATTGCTGCGCTGTGGTGCCGATGTGAATTGTGTTAATACTGCTGGTGAGACGACGTTGCATCGGTTTTTCTGTTGTGAAGGCCTTGATAAAGTAAAAGATGCGTATGCCATACTTGACTTGCTACTGAATAATTCACTTATAGATGTGCATGCGGTCTCTAAAAAAGGGTGCTCACCCTTGATGGAGTTTATGCACTACGCAAATGACTATGATGCTGAATTTGTTCAGTCTGTTATTGATAGATTTATATTAAAAAGAGTCGATCTTAATCAAACTACCTCCTTAGGATCACTGCTGGATAAGGCAGTGCAGTTAGAGTCTGTGACGCTTATTTCAATTTTAGTGAGTAATGGGGCTTATAATTTTAAGCGACCAGGCGATGCTGTTCTTTTTGTTTTAAAATCATATGGGGATGTCAAGATAAGAGAAGTAGCAGAAAAACTCACAGTTTTAAATCCCAGTTTTCACTATAAATTATCGTTAGCACTAATTTCCTATGCTAAGCCGCTTAAAGGAAACGAGTTTAAGTTACACGGCATGTCTCATGGTCGACGCTACCTAAAGCAAGAAATCCATGATTTCCTAATCAACGGGCGAGGCGATGTCAAAGCAGAAAGTGGAAAAATGGTTGGGCAATCTAACGTCATTGAGTTGAGTGTCTTTAATAAAGTATTTCTTTTTGCAGAAAGTAATCCGCTGTTTCCTGGTATAAGAGCTGTATTATCTCGCATAAACCGTATTTTTGGTGTTGTGGCGCCTTACACTGAGCTCTTCCAGTGCTTCAACTCAGATGCTCAGTGTTATCGGTTATTATTGACAGGCGCTATTAAGGGTGACAGTTTAGCCTCAGTGTTAAAGAGCCCTGACTTTAAAAGCGAAGTATTGAATCAACTAGATACGAAGCAATTGACTAAGCTATTGTTTGTTCAGTTTCTAATGGCTCAGGTGAAAGGCGAAATCAATGATATTATTGTGGTTCCGGCCTTTACGCAGATGGGTAAACGCTATGTTCTTATTTACCTGCCGACGATAGACGTTAATTCACTCAATAAAGATGCTAACTCAGCATTAGAAACAGAATCAATATTTAGCTACCTCGATCCTTTTTTATCTATACCTTTGGATCCAAAGGCAATAGAGGATATTTTAAACCTCA
>JBGSSQ010000192.1:0-7250 GCA_041736975.1 Gammaproteobacteria bacterium | reverse complement strand
GCTTGATCAACGCCAAGCCTATACCCACGCGGTGATCAAAAACTCTTTATTCGCTTCTGGTAAGCGTAACCAAATTTCAGCTCACCTACTTAAAGAGCTGGTTGAGATTTTTCAATGGGATATCGATTTCGCCCGTGACATACACTCAGGGGATAGTTTTAGCATCCTCTATGATGAAAGCTACTTAGATGGCAAAAAGGTCGGCATTGGCCATATCGCTGCAGCAGAGTTCACCAATCAAGGTCGTAGCTATCGCGCGGTACGCTTTATAGACCCTCAAGGTCATGTTGACTATTATTCACCCAATGGTGTCAGCATGAAAAAGCAGTTTACTCGCACACCGGTGAGATTTACACGCATAAGCTCTACTTTTTCACTAGGCCGCTGGCACCCTATCTTGCATCGCTTACGCAAGCACAAGGGCGTTGATTATGCCGCGCCTACCGGCACTCCTATCAAAGCTACTGCCCACGGCCAGATCGCCTTTAAAGGCAAAAAAGGCGGGTATGGCAATGTTGTGGTGATACAGCATGGTCGCCAATACAGCACGCTCTATGGCCATATGCATGGTTTCGCAAAAGGTTTGAACGTCGGTTCTCGCATCAAGCAAGGCCAAGTGATTGGTTATGTAGGCATGAGTGGCTTAGCCACTGGGCCACACTTGCATTATGAATTCCTAATCAATGGCGTCCACAGGAACCCGCTCACCGTTAAATTACCACAAGGCAACCCTGTGCCAAACGCGTATAAACATCAATTCCGAGCTCATGTGAACCGCTTATTGGCTCACATACAAACCCATAAACAAGTAGAGTTCGCCTCTTTTGGTAAGAAGAAAGACGATTTAAACGCTTAGCGCTGTGAATGTGCTATAATTAA
The DNA here is from genome assembly GCA_041736975.1 of Gammaproteobacteria bacterium. Taxonomy (GTDB): domain Bacteria; phylum Pseudomonadota; class Gammaproteobacteria; order JAIEPX01; family JAIEPX01; genus JAIEPX01. Next base: position 6,371 of record JBGSSQ010000192.1, on the reverse strand, counting down.
CAGCGGTTACAGTTTAAATCAGGGGTTGTAATGTCAATACTAACAATGACACCGTGCTACTCTATACTACTCTCTTTGCTGGCATTGGCTCTAATCGCCATTATCGTAGGGCCTCTTGTCTATCTTATTTTACTGAAGACATGGGAAGCCATAGATGCCACCTATGTTAGAATCAAGAAACACCGAGACAGATAAGCGCATAAATACTCTGAGCGAATCATCAGTCAGATTGGCTTTGATCATCCTCAGGATCTGCAGCAGAAAACGAAGAACCACAGCCACAGGTGGTTTTAGCATTAGGATTACGTATCACAAAACGCTGACCATTCAGGTCATTTTTATAATCAATCTCGGCACCAACCAAATATTGGAAACTGTGCGAATCCACCAGCAATTTGACCGTCGCAGGGGCAAGATTCTCACGAACCACCACTTTCTCAATGATAGTATCGTCTTCAGCGACATTCTCTTCAAAAGAAAAGCCGTACTGAAACCCCGAACAACCACCACCACTAATGTAGACGCGCAAGCTCAGTGCGAGATTACCCTCGCCTTCTATCAGCTCAAAGACCTTGGCGGCGGCGCTGTCGGTGAAGATTATAAGGGGGAGCTCGGCCGAATTCTCTGGCACAGGCTGGGTATCAGTTAATGTTGACATTGATGAGCGTCTCTCTCTTGGATTGTAATTCTACCTACCATTACGTCAGCTCTTTAGCAAGAACTGCAACTGGGGGCATTGTAGCACACAAAAGGAGACATTTTCAATTTAGAGAGTTTCCCCATGGTCCACCATCAAAATAGTTAGAGTGCCCCGTTCCCTCACTTAAATCAATGAGTTAAAATCAAGCTTACGACAACACAACTTCACCCACTGGGTGAAACAACATAGCAAGCAAATGTTGACACATCCCACACTTCCCTTCCAGTACCTTCTTGAAGAATCTGAATCGGGTACAACCTGATTTGGCGGCCTCCCCCTCTACCTTGATATGGCGCTTAAGTCCGGCTTATGCGCCAAAATCGCCCAGTCATTGCGTAGCAAGTCACAGGGTTGGAGCGATCTACATATTATAATCTCTTTAATATTGTTATTCGATTTTAAAGAATCCCCTTAAATAGAGCTGCCTCTTCAAACAATTGCGATGAATAAATGTCAGTATAAATTATTTGGCATTGTGACCAGCCGAAAAACACCTGGAAATGAGTTGATTAATTGGCATCGAGAACGCTGTGGAGCTAGTGAAAAAGTTTATTCAGTTGAAAAAAGTGAACTGGCCGGGGGGCAGTTTCCCTCGCAATATTTTGGCGCGAATGCGGCATGGTGGCAGATAATGGTCAAGGAGCTAGATGCCTTTCGTACACGAACAGGCTACAATTAATTCTCTCAACCCCAATGCAATGCCAGAAAAATTGCAACTGGCTGTGGAATATAGTTAAGAAAAAATTTTGATTTTAGTTGCTTTTGCTGCCTTAGCTAAATCTTTATCCATAGTAGAGAGCGGAATATTATGTGCAATGGCTAGATCTAAATAGGCTGCATCACAACTGGTGATTTTGTGTTCATCGCCTAACTCAAATACGCTCACCATAGTGCTCAATGGTTTGCTGTTGGCAAGCTTAATAGGTAAGTCATTTAATCTATCCAAAAAAGCTGCCGCTTTAATTTTTGTCAGCCGCTTGCGTTTTATTGCCATCAACAAAACATTGGTAACCTCTAATGGCCAAATAACGGGAACGAGAGCCGATTTTGAGCGCAGTGATTCTAGAACCGCCTCGGAATAATCTGTAGTTTCATCATCAAAACACCAGGCCATGGCCGCTGAGCAGTCAAGTATAAAATCTGCTTCATTTGCCATTATCGTCTGCCTTCATTGATCAGATCATTAATACTAAGATCCACTCCCAAAGTTACACTTTTATTGACATCTACTACCCAAAATGTGCCCTCTTTCACGTAGGCTACATCAACCTCACTTCGGCCTTAATATAGTAGGTTGTATAGTGACGGTTAAAATGAGTGGCTACTACGCCCTCCACATACTGTGTATATCCCTGGGATGGCTCGTGGTAGCTCGTCAATGATTGGGGCATGATAAACATAGATTTGCCCGGCCAACACTTGCAAATGTGGATCATGCTGCTCAAATAGCTGAACATCAGTCAAATGCAGGTTATGAGGTGTGAATCGGGTATCCATTTTTTAATCATAGTATAACGCTCAAGTTTGAGCATTAGTCATTGCTCAAACTCTCGATAGACCGGACGCTTCGCTCGCAGTACGAATGAAAAAGGCCTGTTGCTCATACGTGTGGGGTCGTATAGAATCCCTTCATGTCTGTCATTTCGATATAGTCTAGAGTGCCACTCAAGCCTATCGATACGATGATGCATCTAAACTGATAAGCACTTAAATTGAACAAAACAACTGAGGGGAGCCCATGAAGCACGATGAACTCGATCATATCGCCGTATTAGAATACCGCAAAGTCGATACTCACGTCACCTTGCTACTCTTAGAGCTTTGTCGATATATCAAAGAAAGCTTCTCACAGTACGCGTACGTTCAAACAGCAAACGAAGACAATTTCCACGAGATACTGCTTAAGTTATGCAATGAGCCTGCAGCGATCAACGCCCTTGACCCTCAAAAGGCTGGGTTCTGGAAAGCAACGGATGCGATATCCTCCATCACTAGACGAGTTGTTAGTTATACAGGAATAGTGGCGGGCAGTACGCCCTTCCATCGCTTACATCATTTATTATATTTTTCAGCAAAGGCCAAGCAACTCAATGAGAGCACAAAGCAATTAATGGCATTTGCTCAACTACCTACACATAAATTCGACGAGACAACTAAAGGTTTATTTACTCAACAATCAAACACCTTAATCAACGCATTAAAAGAGCTATTTACTACCCTTGAGTTTTTAAAATCAAACGATTATAGCCAGGCTTTAGAATTAAGTATCGCCAACGCCCCTGCAAAAATTGCAGGCATGAAAGGTGGATTTGGCGGCAGCAAACTTGCCACAAAAATCACAGAAATTTTCCAAACAGAAAACAGACAACAACTCACCGCATTAACCACCGATATTGAAAAAAAATCGTCTCTCTTTCTTGAGAAAAAAGAAACAGAAAAAACTGAATCCTCACTGACTCAATACAGTCAGCAGCAATCCCAGGTCCACGCCAAAGAGGTTGCCAAAGCTAACGATGAACGCTTCAAAGCTTTACAGGCTAAAGAACAAGCTGAGGCTGAACTGAATAAAATCAAAGCTGAAAAAAGCAAACTTGAACAACTCAAGGAACAGCTTAAAAAACAACAGAAAGAACTGGAGCTAAAGAATCAAAAAATAAATGAAAAAAATAGTGAACTGGAAGACCTAGAAGCAAAACACATGTCTCTTGCCATTAAAGAACATCAAACAAGACAAATGCTAGATGATAACCAAGCAAACCTCCACACCTTGACTCAAGAAAATGGAAAACTAAAAGACAAAGTCTCCACGGGGATTTTAGTAACCAATAATTTATATGAAAAACTTCAGGACTCAACGCTTAAAGAAGCCACATCAAGATCACGAATTAAAGAAGCTGATAAACTCGACCATACTGGATTAAACTCACTTCACCACGCCATTATAGCCAACAATGATAAGATAGCTTGTGACTTATTAAATGCTGGCGCAGATGCCAATATTATGACTAAGGACAAGCGCTCCCCCCTCATTCTGGCGCTTCTCGATGACACAGATAGCTTAAGAAAACATATCAATGAAGACACTGACCTAACAGCCAAAGAAAAAACACTAGCCATTGTGAAGTGCTTACTGACGAACGGAGCCAATGTAAACGAGATCTCGCCCAACGAACAACGCAGCTTCGTGCACATTTGTATATTTGGCAGGAAAAAGCTGAGCAATCGATTGCGCTATAAATTTCGGTCATCACCTAATCTTGAACTTCTTGAACTATTCCTTATGCACGGTTGCAACTTGGAGGCGGGTGGCGAAACATCCCATGACATTACCAGCTTACTTGCCGACAAGCAGAATCAATCAGAAGTAGCTAAAATGCTAAGAACGTTTCATCTTTTCAGTGCCAGTCACTTATTTGATCTTATGCAAAGTCAGTACATACTCGATATTGAATTCGCTAATCTTCTTGAAAGGAGCCGAAAAAATGAGACCCCATCCTTATCAGCTCGATTAGAACTCCCTAAAATGGAAGTTTTTTATCAGCGTTATCGCTGTGTTTTCCAGCTGTTTCTTGATGAAAAAAGCAGAATACAAGCGGTTGAATCTATATCCTTGATTCGCAAAGACACACGAGATGCCGATGCCAAAACACTAGAAGCCCTTATCCCTACCATGCATGAAAAGGTTGCTGCGCTTAGAAAAAATAGCCCGCCACAAGTGACCACGCATATTGGTAGACTACTAAAAGAAGAGCTCCCTAAAGAAGAATGTAAAACCTATGCTAGCGTATGCACTATCGCGATGAACATTATGAAATGCATAGAGAGAATAAATACTATGTATACTCCACGTTATCAAAAAAATCCTACAGAGATTTGCGCCATTACTGATTTAGAGGCACGAGTCATTCAAAAAAACCTAGCGGCTGCAAAAATAAAATTTACAGAAAGTCAACCTACCGCGCTGACACATACAACCAGCCAAGCTGAAGCTAAAATGGCACAGAATACTCTAAAATACTAGGCAACTTGATCACTTGCCAAATGAATTAACGTGTGTTAAAGACACACCAACATGTTTTTATATTATTGACTATGAAGGAATAAATAATGCGAGGATTGCATTGGTTTAGAGCTGACTTACGTATTGAGGATAATAGCGCCTTTGATGCCGCTATGCGCAGTTGCGACATCTTATTTGCTGTTTATATTTTAACACCAAAGACATGGCAACGACATGATGCTGCGGCCAGCAAAATTCAATTCATACTCAATAATTTAAAAAGCGTCTCCAAGCAGTGCGCAGACATCGGGGTGCCATTACTCATTCGACAGTGCGATACGTTTTCTGAGTGCCCTGGTATTTTAAAAAAGCTTTGCGAGGAACTAGCGATTACTACGCTGTTTTTTAATAAGCAATATGAAGTTGATGAGTCACATCGCGACCATTTAGTGTCAGCACATCTAGCACCAACTGTTGAAGCTAAAGAATATGATGATCAGCTCATTATGCCCCCGGGGGCAGTACTGAGCCAGCAAGAAAAGCCGCTGCAAATTTTCACCCCCTTTAAAAAAACCTGGCTCAAGCATGTCGCTGAACACAATGCGTGGCAGCCTATTCAATCTATTAAAAAAACTTTTATACTAAGCATACCACCTGATGCAGTGCCAAGTGCATTAAAGGAATTTTCTTGCCACATCAATCTAGATAATTGGCCTTCAGGAGAAAAAGCGGCGCAAGCGCGTCTGCAACGTTTTTGTGATCAGCATCTGAAAAATTACCACAACCAGCGTGATTTCCCTGACATCCTTGGTACCAGCCAACTGTCACCCTATCTTGCGCAAGGCATATTATCACCTAGTCAATGCGTGCAGGCCATACTTAAGAGCTGTGCATTAACCGATTTCAATGCTATTCAACAACAGGCAGGCCCTGCAACATGGTTATCCGAATTGATCTGGAGAGAATTTTATAAACACATCATGTTCTTCCATCCTCAGATTTGTAGATATAAGCCCTATAAACCCATAACTGATAATATTCCTTGGCGATATGACAATGACGATTATCAAAGCTGGTGTGAGGGAAAAACAGGATTCCCGCTCGTTGACGCTGCGATGCGCCAACTCAACCAAACAGGCTGGATGCATAATCGATTGCGCATGGTAGTCGCCATGTTTTTGAGCAAAACCTTATTTTTAGATTGGCGCATGGGTGAGAAATATTTCATGCAAAATTTAATTGATGGGGATCTTGCTGCTAATAATGGTGGCTGGCAATGGAGCGCCTCAACCGGAACCGATGCTGTTCCGTATTTTAGAATTTTCAATCCTATTACCCAAAGTGAACGCTTTGATCCAAATGGGCACTTCATCCGGCAATACTGCCCCGAGCTCGGGCACTTGGACAATAAAACGATTCATAACCCCTACGCGCTCGGTGCATCACCTAGCTCACTTGACTACCCAAAGCCACGGGTCAACTATTCTGATATGCGCAACAAAGTCATCGCCACTTTTAAAAAATTGAATGCCTACTAGTTAGATTTTCTTTGGACTTTATGACTTTTTCAGACTTAATATCATCCTCATGATGGTCATGCCCCCTATGTAGCAAGCGACTAAAAAATCCCTGCTTTTTAGCTTCTGATGATGTGCGCCGTCTAGATAATAT
>JBGSSQ010000175.1:0-2784 GCA_041736975.1 Gammaproteobacteria bacterium | reverse complement strand
GATATTAATCGTTTTATACATCGATACCCTCCGGAGAATTACAGTCTGCTTACCCTTGGCTCACGACCTCTTGCAGAGCCTGGTATTCGATCGCTTTCAGGAGTTAAGTAGCTATGACGCAGTCTAAAGTTGTTACACATACGCTCGCCAATGGTTTAATGGTGATCTGCGAAGAATCGCCCGCAACACAGAGCGTCGGTATGGGATTCTTTGTTAAGACTGGTGCCCGCGATGAGGCCGCTAAAGAATCAGGGGTCTCTCATTTTCTTGAGCATATGCTCTTTAAGGACACACATAATCGCAGCACACTCGATATCACTTTTCAAATGGGAAATATCGGTGCACAGTCGAATGCCTTTACGAGTGAAGAAAATACGGTGTATTACGCGACGGTTTTGCCAGAGTACCGTGCCGTAGCGCAAGATATCTTGAGCGATATGATGCGTCCCGCATTGAATCAAAGTGATTTTGACACTGAGAAGAATGTTATTCTTGAAGAAATTGCGCTCTACCAAGATAAGCCGCAACACTACCTTTTCGAAAATGCTACACATCATTATTTTGATGGGCACGCCGTAGGAAATTCTGTGCTTGGGACATCAGATTCAATTCGGGCGCTGACTCGAGAGGAGATGCAAGCCTATTTTGATCGGCGCTATGCGCCGAATAATATAGTTTTTGTCTGCGCAGGGAAGATTGTGACACAAGACGTCATAGCGCAAGTAGAGAATCTCTGTGGCTCATGGAAAAGACAAGATACCCCGCGAAAATATGCCACCTTTAGCGCAAAGGAGCGAGGCATGGTATTTAAAAAGCCGAATTTACAGCAGAGTCACATACTTTTTTTCGCTGACGGGCCGAGTGCTCAAGATGATGACCGCTACGCGATGGGACTCCTATCCATGATGCTTGGTGACTCGACTGGATCGAGGATGTACTACGAATTAATTCAAAATGGACTTGCCGAGGGTGCAGGGTGTGATACTGATGAGCGCGATCAAGTGGGGAATTTCTATGCGTATGTCGTTACCTCACCTGAGAATTTAGATCAGGTAGCTGAGATTACTAAATCAATTATCGCAACGCCGAGAAAATTTTCTGAGGCGGATCTCACTAGAGCTAAAACAAAATCTATCTCACGCATGGTTGCCAGTGGTGAACTACCGATGGGTCGTTTAATGGCGTTAGGAACAGAGTGGCAATATCTCCAGAAGATTCATAATCTTAAAACAGCGATTGCCGAGATTAAAGCGGTGACTGTAAAAGATATTGAGCGAGCATTGCAGAGATACACGCTGAGCCCTTTGAGTGAGTATCGCATGGTCTGCGAATAGCTGTAAATTTGCTTAGCCTCCTTTTGCGTTACTTTACTGCCACGCAGTTAAGTAACATTCGGACAGAGCTCTGCACCTCCCGCGTCCCTTGTGCTTCAAAATACATTTATTCTCTAAGGCAGGTTAAAGGCAAACTATTTTCGGACCCTGGGGCAGCCTTCTTTAGCACCATGAATTAAGGCTAGCTATCCACTATCTTTCAGAGTATTTAGACAGAGTATAAATAATGTCGTCTATTTACTACCACGGAGATTGGCTAATCATGTCTACCATAGCTATCATAATCGCTCTTGCTGCGGCTTTGCTCCTCTGGGCTGTCGGAGTCTATAACGCGCTCATTACGCTGCGTAATGGCTATAAAAAAGAATATGCGCAAATTGATGTGCAGCTCAAGCGCCGCTATGACTTGATACCAAATCTGGTAGAGACCGCTAAGGGATATATGGCGCATGAAAAGGGAACTCTAGAAGCAGTAATTGCCGCCAGAAACCAGGCTGCGGGAGCTAATCAAAAGGTGGCTGCGGATCCTGGTAACCCAGCGCTTATGAAAAGTCTAAATTCAGCAGAAGGAGCGCTTACGGGAGTTTTGACTAAATTTGTAGCTTTGGCGGAAAACTATCCTGATTTAAAGGCAAGCCAAACTATGTCGCAACTTATGCAAGAGCTTAGTGGTACAGAGACCATGGTCGCGGGCTCACGACAGCTCTATAACGAAGCAGTTACAAGTTATAATACGAAACGTGAGATGTTTCCTAATATATTGGTAGCTAATAATTTTGGATTTGCAGCAGCCGATCTTTTTGAGATTAGTAATCCAGTGGAAAAGGAGAACATAAAGGTCTCTTTTAACTAAATCTCAGAGCAGCATGCTAAGATTAATATTCCTCGCGATGTTTGTTCTTGCCAGCATTCCAACTGCACGGCAGGGGCAATTGGTTCAAGATTTCTTGGGGATTCTTCCTCAAGAAACAGTGCGTGAACTTGAGAGTAGCTTAAAGGAGCTTAAGGCTCAGACCACAGCTGAAGTAGTAGTTGCGATAGTTAATTCATTAGATGGTGAAGATATAGATAGTTACGCTAATGCAATGTTCAATTCATGGGGGTTGGGGGACCAGGAGCAAAATAATGGAGTTCTTTTTTTAATTGCACCGAATGAGCGTAGAACAAGAATTGAAGTTGGCTATGGTCTGGAGCCGCTGCTTACTGATGGGCTCAGTGGTGAAATCCTCGATGACTATGTCGTGCCCTATTTTAAGAAAAGCGACATGGTCGGTGGTATTGTTTCAGGAACGCATGAGATTATTAGAATTTTGCGCAAATATCCCGATGCCGCTCGCGGTGTCTCTGGCTCTTCTCCTCAGTACGTAGCATCTCCGCGTAAGGAGGCGTTTTTTCTAAATTGTATACTTGCGTGTGCTGCATTGGTGGTATTTATTCTTGCCTATATTAA
>JBGSSQ010000021.1:0-1822 GCA_041736975.1 Gammaproteobacteria bacterium | reverse complement strand
GGCCTGGTTAATTTTAGTAATTACCATCATATAATGGCATCATATGAATACGACGATATTAAAAATCAAAAACTTGGTTCTTTAACTTTCCAAATCAATAGTAAAATATCAGATCCATTAGAGAGACAAAATCTTATCCTTCAACTTGGTCTTAACGACGAAGAGATTAATATATTTACAAAATATAACGGGAAAGTTTTGAGATTTAAGCTATTCAATGCAAAACATAGTGACATTGATAATATGACATTAAATCAACTTTTACAAATGTTTGATGGTCATACATATGTAGCTAATAAATTGAGAATGTCAACTGGGACTTTACAAAATGCCTTAATGAAACTTAGCCTTTATTATTTTGGAGACGATACAACTATCACCTATAAATCTGCGACGAAAAAAGAAGATGAAATTCGTGATTTTCTGATAAAAAATGGGGAGATCACTTTAGGGACAGTCTTTTATCTAGAAGATATCTCACCGAATAATTTAAACAAAGCAAATGGATTGTATGGTGGCAATTTCTTTAATCTGTGTAAAGCCTTAGGTATAACCGACGTATCAATCGATATATTCCTCACATTGCATTCATTAGACACAAATACCTCTACCTCTATACAAAGTGTTGTGCCTGTGAGCATATTTTCATTGCCATCATTGCTAACACCATCTACGGGCACAACAACTACAGATCATATTAGTGATGAAACTAACGCCAGCAACGAAAACCCTGAAGAACTTGACGATTATAACGCTTTTGTAGAACAACTTTCTTTTGATGAAAGTTTGATGACTCATACCTCTGATGAATTGGCAAAATCGGAACAAGAAGAACCAACAACTAGGAAACGTCAACTAGAACCATTGAAGTATTCAGCTGAAGCTGAAGATACTGAAGCTCAAGAAAATAAGAAAATTAAGTATACCGGATCTGGTCCAGGAACCGGTAAAAAGTAAATCTTTTATTTATTTATAGACTGGTCAAGCTCGATGTTGTTAGAAATTAAATTTCTAACAACATCTCTTTTGGGGGTTTCGTCACAAATTATGGCTTCAAGTAGTTGACCTATATGAGTGTTCATGAAGTAGGACAACCCCATGAAATGCTATCATTGTAAATCTACTAACGTGTTACATCTTAAGGATAAAAAAATCGCTAAGCTACGAGCAATATCGCTGTAGCGAGTGTAACCGCCGCTTTAATGAGAGAACCGGCACAAGATTCAATCGATTACAATACCCTACTGATATTGTCATGCTAGCTGTTTTCTATAATATAAAGTACAAGCTTAGTTATCGTGATGTTTCTGAGATATTCCTAGAGTAACCTGAGCAATGAAAAAATTTTGTATTAATTTTGGGTTAGATTTCCATTGTGATGATGTCAAATGATTATAGTAAATATGAGTAGTATCTACGGACGAATGCAGAGTTAGGAAATTAATGGTTTTTAAGCACTGATTCTTCGGGTGTGGTTAGCGCTGAGTCGCTAATCTATCTGTCTCAATTCATTAGCGGTTAATCATGATATTCCATGATCAGGCAATTTAATAATTTGTTTTAATGCTCTGCCTGTCGGCAAAGCTGAATAGAGTTCTCGAAATAAATGATAGGACTTTATTGACGCTGTAATGTGGAGATTATGGAATGATTCTCAACGATCTCAGCTAAATCAGCACTAAATATTTTACAATCCGGTATTAAATATTTGTCGTAATAGTCAGCGAGCGGTTTAAGAATGTCCATCAACTCTGGCGTCAATGTTTCTCTTGCGAGTAAATCAGGAAGTCGCACAACAAATTCACACGCTTCCTGCTTTTCG
>JBGSSQ010000145.1:0-9199 GCA_041736975.1 Gammaproteobacteria bacterium | reverse complement strand
GCCCGTTATAGAAGCAAAACAATCATTAAAACAACCCATCAACCCTGAAACACTGGCGGTTTATAATCACTACAAAAATGAAAATAAACCAACGATATTCGCGGCTTTAGGGCAGTCCATTAAGGGGGGATTGCAAGAAATCGCAACTCGCGTGAGGTCGAGTTCTTTTAGTGAAACCCCGCCTAGCACACCAGAAATCTTGAGAAAACGGACTAACACCCTTGTTGTGGGCACCTTGAAAAGAGCCGAAAGCTCTAGAGAAGCGACTCCCGTCTCTAGTCCACAGATTAGTCGAAATTCTTCTGCTGTTTCTCAAGATAACTCTTCAGGGGCTAGCTCGAGTCCAGTGATCAGACATAAATTGCCTGGCCAAGGCTGGGCCACGCCCAAAAATGCACGAGACGCCGACTTAACGTCATCCGCATCAGATCAAAAAGAGCGCAGTACCACATTATCATCAAAGCCTTCCCATGGGCTTGATGTGTCACCTAGTGCTAGCAGTAGTACAAACAACTCCAATAATAGCCCGGAGAACAATAGAAAAGCCACACTCCCAGCTTGGACAAAGCCCAAAGAAGACACTGCCACGGTCAAAGAAAAGCAAAACATATCGGCAGAAACTGTAGAAACCAAACCCACGTTTAGCAAGTAGGACTAAACCTTAAGAGTGCTATGCATTGAAGGCTTTTATGTGGCTTGCAGCCAAACTTTATTATTGACAAGCAATAGAAAATGACCGACAACAGCCCATATTTTACTGAATGCATGATCTTGAATACTGTTTAAAGACGAGGTTGTTTATGACTAAAGATCCCTATAGCGCAATAGCTTTACGACTCAAAGAGCTGCATGCTCTTCTCGAAGAACAGGCAGCTGTGTTGCCCGATCTAAAGAAACAACTACAGCCCCCAGTCGATTAAGCCATGTTCTCAATTGCCCCCATTCGTGGTCGACTACCGCATGTAAAAGACCCGCAAAGTGGATATACTCTTCTGCCTAAAAATCTGCAGACCATCCAGGCTATATTGAGTCAAGCGACTCCCCACATCACCGACACAAAGATCCAAGAAGCGCTTACGACGATATCCAATGCTATTGCATTTTTACTAACACAATTACCTCAGCCTATGGAAGAGTCTCTCAATCAACTGATTCAATTTTTAGAAAAATACCGCGAATCTTGCAGAATTAAAAGCAACACTCAGACCAATGCTAGACAGTGCAATCAATATCGCTAAAAAAATGGACTACGATGATCCAAAAACAGATTCAACTGATCTGGCCGAGAAGGTGGAATGGATTAGTGAAAAAATTAACGCCGCAATCCCAGCCATCACAACTAAATTAACAGCAAATGCACTGTTATGCCTGTCTAAAATAATAATGCAGATAAACCTGGAACTTCCTCAGGTGACAACAACTGATTGCGTCATGTAATGGTGAGATTGGTGTCAGATCTAAGATCAATACTTTTACTGCTTATTATATCTATTATCGAGCAAGTGATTGCGCTGATCTTAGATCTGACACCATCAACCACCATCAACAGGTAATAATAAAACAACGATGTATTTTGGCATCACGAGCAAAATCTTTGTCTATTGTTTTAGCTGTAATATCGTCCACTTTAAATTCGGCGATTATTTCCAGGCTCATTTTAAATTTTCTGAAATTGGTTGAGAAATATAAAATGCCTTCTGGCTTTAGCAGAGACATGCAGCGCTTTATTAAACCAACATGATCTCTTTGCACATCAAGTGTATTAGCCATTCGCTTTGAATTCGAAAAGCTTGGCGGATCTAGAAAAATGATATCAAATTGATATGTGCATTCCGCTAGCCATTCTAAACAATCGGCTTGAATAAAGTGGTGCTCACTGAATGTAATGTAATTGAGGCGGAAATTATCTTTAGCCCATTCTAAATAAGTACGAGAAAGATCCACATTGACGGTGGTCAACGCACCACCCAAAGCCGCATGCACGCTGACTGCACCAGTGTAACAAAAAAGATTCAGCAACTCTTTGCCCTTGGCCGTTTCAAAAATATGGCGACGCATCAAGCGATGATCGAGAAAAAGGCCGGTATCTAAATAGTCTTTACAATTAACGATAAATTTTGCATGCCCCTCGTTAACAATCAATTGTTCCTGTGTGTCGTCTCGACGTTGATATTGTTGCTTGCCTTTTTGACGTTGTCTTTGTTTGAGCACCACGTTTTCTCGCGGAATCTCTAAAGCAATAGGGATAGATTGTATGACATCGCGTAAACGTTGTTGCGTTTTTTCAAGCGGGATCTCAGGCGGCGCTTGATATTCTTGAACAACAGCCCAATCCTGGTAAACGTCGATGGCACAAGCATATTCTGGGATATCGGCATCATAAACACGGTAGGCTTCAACGTTATTTTTATTGCGCCATGTTTTTAGATTTTTTGCGTTTTTCTTCAAGCGATTAAAAATCATATCGGCGCGAGCTGACACTGTCGTCAAACTGGATCGGTTTTCTGCTTTTAAGTCAAACAAATAAAGTTGACAAGGGATTGTACCATTTAAAAGCGGGTATTGTTTGTGCGATCGCAAACCTGTTGATTTTGCCAACATGGGGTCTGAGGTAAAAACAGCCGCCTGCCAACCAATAGCCTGTTGGCTCAGCGCTACACCTAACTCTTGATATAAAGGAATAAGATCGGTGGAATCTTCTAAGCGTTCGCCGTATGGCGGATTACCGATAATTAATCCTGGCGTCTCTTGGCAATTTTCTGGCAACGTAAAGTCTTTTATAATCCGTTGCTCTAATGAAATCATACCGTCAAAGCCTGCGGCTTTAATATTACGTTGAGCGAAGCTTAACACCTCTTCGTCTTTATCATAGCCGTAAAATACCGGTAATTTTTCCTCCACTGCCTGCTCATGTCTCTCCAGTGCTTTTTGTTGTAACATCTGCCAAAGCACAGGATCATGTCCTTGCCAATGTAAAAAACCAAAATCAAAGCGGTCTAGCCCTGGGGCTTTATCGGTAGCCATCATCGCAGCTTCAATGAGTAAAGTGCCAGAACCACAACAAGGATCAATGAATGGTAAGTGATTGACCAGCATTTTTGGCCAACCAGCACGGATTAACAAAGCACACGCTAAGTTCTCTTTGATTGGCGCACTGCCAGCTTGCCGACGATATCCCCGTTGGTGCAAACTGTGTCCGCTTAAATCATAAAACACGGTCAGCTCGCCGCGGTGCAAACGCACGGTTACTCGACAATCGGGATTTTTGGTGTCTATATCGCAGCGTTCATTCTGTGTTTTTCTTAAGCTGTCTACAATGGCGTCTTTCATTAACTGCGCACCGTAGACGGTATTGCGAATGAACAGGGATTGCCCAGTAAAACTCACAGCAAGGGTGCTTCCCGGTTTAAACATGGCTCCCCAATCATAATCCGTGCACAACTGGTAACAATCCTTGGTGTCACGAACATGCCCGCTAACCAAGGGCAATAACACCCGATTCGCCAGACGCGACCACAAACAGACCTGATACATGACCTCCAAGGTAGCTTCACAATGTACCCCACCCACGGTTTGCTTGCTGGCCGTTGCACCTAGGCTAGTCAGCTCATCTTGTAATAGCCCTTCTATCCCTTTTGGACAGGTGACGAATAGCGGTGCCTGGCCTTCCGCTGCCTGCGGCCGATCCTGCAGAGCAGAGGGGCGGCTAGCATCAGCAGCCATAGGCTGTGCTTGTGGCGGTCCTGGCTCAACAGGTGGTGTGGGTAACTCGGCCGGTGGGTTTTCTTTCATCATTGTCGCTGTTTTATGTAGGTAGACATACGTGTCGTTGCTTCTGGGTCTGCTTCACGCATTAATCGCCCCAGATACTGTGCTTGTCGGCGCATAGCGCCATGTGACTTCATTCGCTTGTATTCGATAATAGCCTTCTCCAGACTATCTGGTAAATTTAACTGGCCAATTTCTTTTTCCGAGAGTCTACTGACAGCAATAGCCAATTGCTGCAGAGCCTCTACCTCTCGCTTAAGCGCTGATTTACTTTCTTCTACCATTGCTTTCTCCACAGAACCCCCCGCCTAAGCGCAAAGCTCCTTCTCCTTATAACGTCTATTCTAAAGCGGAAACTTCGCCCCCTAAAGAATCCCTCTTCACCTATCATTAAGTAGGAACCGCTGCCAGCCCATTAAAATATTGTTTACCACCTATTATCCGGTTATCATACCTGCTTAATAAAATTAGATAAAGGAGCGCGATAAAAGAACCGACAGGCTCCCGGCACAGGCTACCGCGAAAAGCATTGATAATGATTCTCATTTGCATTACACTTCGCGACAGTTTGATCGTTTCCATACAGTCAGGATATATAATGACAACTAATAAACCTTTGCGTTATACGTTAACGACCCTCTTCTGCATCGGCGCCATTGCATTGATCGGTATTTTGAGCTTTTCAGGTATGCTCTATCTTACCAATGCCATAGCAGCAGCGCTAGTCTCAGCCGCTTTTGCCATGATCATTGAAGGTGAAATCTATAAACAGAATATCCTAGGCGGCGTCGACATTGCCTTGCACTTTGGAAAATTTATAGAAATAGATAGCTACAAAAATTTACTCAAAAAGTGCGCCCAAAAACAACACTTAACACAGAATTGCCCAACGATGGCTGAATATCACAAATTACAAAAACGCTTATCAAAATTACAATCTCATTGGGTATTGTCTAAAGAGCAACGTGAAAAACTAGCTCAAACTCAAAACCGACTAGCAGAAATTGAAAGCGGCTTTTATCGCTTTCTCAATAATCAACTGGACATGTCAAATCAGGCTGATATTGAATTTAACGAGGATTTTAACACCGTCTTTCCTCAGAAAAGCCCAGTGCTGCAGTCGTTGCAAACAAAGATCAAACGCAAAAGGATCCTGTTGTGGATCAGTATGCCTGTCACCGTACTAGGTGGTGCGATGGCAATGTTTGTTACTGCTTCGGAATTAACCGCTGCTTTAGCTGTATTTGGTATCAGCGCAACCACCACAGTGATGTGCGCCGTTGTTTGGCCCCTGGCCGTCGTAGCCGCCATCGGTTATATGCTGATGATCTATAAAACCTTTGTTGATATTATTCACCACAAAACCATACAGAAACATTGGCAATCTTTTAAAAATAGCTACAATGAAGGCAACACCATGACAAAGGTACTCTATACTACAGGTATGGTACTTTTGATTGGCTTAGCGATTACTGCCACCATCGCCACAGCCGGCACTTGGTGGAGTGCTGCTCAAACCGGCATTGCATTGATACCTTTTATATCAACCACCAGCAGCGCCGTCAAAAATGTCATTACTACCGTAGGCATTGGGCTACTAGGCATCAGTCACTTAATTTTTGACTATGCCAACAGCCTAGAATCCATGGAAACAATAACAGCATCACCTTCATTATCTGCAGTTCCCATAGATCAACGAGCTCATGTCAAAGCCAAGTCACCCACTCATCGCTACGTCAACATTCTCTACCACAAACTCAATAAAAGCTTCAGTAATTGGTGCGCCAAACCACTCTATGTTCGCTGCAATCCCTTTATCTGGATCAATAACATTATTGAATTACCGTTTAGATTATTACTCATTCTAGGGCATCTCATTAGTATTGGTGTTACCGGTGATCGCCTAGGCAATATAAACCCAGCAATCACCGCCACCATAGGTGCGGCACAAGAAGGAGTGACAGATTTTCACTACGTTTTCGGACATGACGATGACCATTGCGAGGGAGACCACCATCATGCACACCCCAATCATCAGCACTCAGATATTGCAGGAATATGCTTGAACATTATTTTAGCACCCACCAAATTGCTAGCGGCAGCGTGGAATAGTATAGGCAACGTTATAGCAGGAAAAAAAGAGCGGTCCTATTGGCACTTTGTTAAAAGCGAATTTGGGCATCATGAGAAAGCATCACATCATAAACGCAAAGCCCCAGATTCCGCGCATAAACTCGCCAAACACAAAAAAGTTAGGCGACAAAATGAAAAATACACGAGGCTCGATGAACAATCAGAAGCGCCACAACACCATAAGCAAGTAGATCATACCCAGAAGGGGGACGTGAACCTAGGCGCAGTTAATCCTATTCAAGATAATGCTGGACAACACTCACAAAGCGATAGCAACAACCCGAATCGCTTCTACAGTAAAAAGCCTACGAGAATGCAATCCGTTTCTGAAGGAATAGAAAAGCATGATGACACAGACTTGCCAACTTATGATTATATGACGACTTTTGATTTGTATTAAATAGCGCAGAAAATCAAGGGCACTATGAATCTTTGATATTACAAACCCAGTATACTAATATCTAGGGTTCAGTTACTGGGGCATTAGAAAATGCGAAATATAATTCCAGGTAATAATCGCAAATCATGGAAGTATTCCGAAGCGCTAAAGGAAATCTGCGCGCCAATTATAGAGGAATTAAATTTAACCTACACTGCTTAATTACTGCAGATAAATCGAGTGTAATTTATCTTTGGAGCCAGCAGTTTGAATTGCTAAGCTGGTGGAGAATGCATGAAGGAATAATCAACAGCCTTTGCTTATCTGCTAATAAAATCATTACTGTTAGTGAAGACAATTGCCTTTCAAAAAAACATAATATGACCAGCAGAGATAAAAAAATACCATTTTAATTTCCGCAGACAACATTATCCATCTATAGCATTTATCAAGGCAACGACCTCATAACGAAATATTAATTCACTCTCAATATCTTATCATTCACAATGACCACTAGCTCACCTTGTTTGACACACGAATTAATATTAAATACTTCGGTTTCTGTGCATATATAACGGCAGACCAGTGGCTGATCACCAAAAACTTAGCAACAAATCAATACAAAGTTCAGTTAGCTAATCGCAATATTGCCCACTTACATTTGCAATCTACCCAGTCTAATGATTGCCATGCACTTGAAAAAATTGCGCCACATCATCCAAATTTACAATAGCTAACAGTCCCAATATAGGTTTTTTCTTTCCACGACATCTAAGCATGCAAACTATTGCAAAAGAGACTATTTCACAACTGACTGAATCAACATCTTCAACCTCTAGCCTCAATTAATTGATGCATAATAGATAAAAAAGAAATGCCGATTTATTTGAGTGAATACGTCCTAGCAGAATCTTCCTGATGGTCAGTATTTTTTCCCAGCAAATCGTCTTTAATCTGGTCGAACAGCATCCCAACCAAGGCTCCTCCTACACAGGAAAGTCCCATTCTTGGCAATGCCCCTCTATATAGCTGCTTAAAGCTCACATTCGCGATAGCCTTTGATATTTTAGGTTTGCTTTCTGGTTGCGATTGTATAGATTTTTGCATTTCTCTACTAACCACATCAAAAGGTTGAGAAGCAAGACTCATTACTGCGCCCGTAGCACATCTTCCAATAAGATTCCATTTCACTTGGTGTTGATCGGTTACCGACAAATCATCTCTAAAATTGGACTCTAATTTAGATCCTAGCCGTGGCCCTAGATACATTACACTTGATATAAAAAACGCCTCTCTGGTCAAGGTTCCCGAAAAACCTGTCCACAAGAAACGATAACCGGGCTTCGTGATAGATTTCAGTGTATCCATAACATTTTGTCCATTTTCACTTCGTAGCATCATGTGATCTGTGGGAGTCAGTAATGCCCCGCCTGTTAATGCTGATGCAGTTATACCTGCTACTGAACCATACTTTTCACGGACATATTCATTAACTGAAAATTCAGTCGCACACACTGTAGCGAAGCTCACGCCGAAAGGGGTAGACATTCTATATAATTTTCGAAATAAATCTATAGTTAGAATCTTAGAAAAGGCCTTACTTGAGTTTTTTTGAAGCTCAACTTTCAAGGCTTCTGATGGTCCAATCATATAACCAGTTGAAAATCCAGCCAATCCGCCAGCTAAAAAATTAGTCACAAATTCCTGATTCTGAAAATAACTAGGTTCCAAAAATATTTTTAATGTATTAAGTGAAACCATCACTGCAAATGGCGCCCCGACTAACAACGTGTAGTCTGAGCCTGGTCTAGGAATAGGTTTTGCAATTAAACCCATATCAGATTTAATTTTTCTTTGATCAACAGTAAAAAAGAACTTTTTCATAAAACATCACCTCGTTGTTAGAAGTGACAGAATTACACAATTGAAGTCGTATACTCAATACGTAAAAATACCCTATTTTAAAGGGCTCGTTCATATGCCATATTTTTATCCTCGTTTTTTTCAGTTTTTGATTTTACCCAGTTACTGATTAAAGTTATAGTACCTAACATTAACCCTGTACCAATACCTGTGCGGATGATTTTTGTACTAGTGCCTTGAAAAAAGCTTTTCTCACTTCTTAGTATGCTTAAGTGCTCAAAAATATTTTTTTCTCGAGCAATATCATTCATCACATGAGTTTTAACAGTATCGACTGGACCAGCAAACACTTGGGAAAACATACCTGCTATTGTTCCAGTGCAATAGGGTGTGATTGCATTTGAACTAATTTCATCTGGCAGATGTTTTAGCATATAATCATTTCCAGCCAACGCAATGGTATTTTCAATACTTGTGCGTGCCAATAATGGTAAAAACCCCCTATACGTTGATAAAAACCCTCGATTGTTAACATTATTTCTATTACAGGTTTCTCGGGTTCTAGCGCCATCTGATGGGCACATTACAATCGATTCAATACAGCCAGAACTTGCGCCGGCAATTAGTGCTATAGATGTGCTAGTTAACGTCGTGCTTGCTTGTAAGCTATCTCTTACCCCCAGATAAGTTGAATACGTCGCTATGCGTATAGGAACTGACCACCAGAATGGTTGGCTAAAACCAACATAAAACCCTGACAAGCCTTTGCTTTTAAAAACCGTGCGTACTGTGTTACTTAATGTCAGCCTCTTATCTTGCTGTGTCGTTGCAATAGTATCAACGGGATGCATAATAATGCGGTCGATCAATCCTGCGCCTGCTACAGGCAGCAAATTAAACATTATAAGCTCATAGGAACTAATCGATTTCTTCTTTAATATGACGTCCTCTGATTTCCGCATAAGCAGGGTTTTCCTCTAAAAAACTATAAATTCAGTTTACTGACTTTTGAGGCCTCTAGCGCCTCGATATTAATATATTTTGATAAGATATTAT
>JBGSSQ010000138.1:0-2060 GCA_041736975.1 Gammaproteobacteria bacterium | reverse complement strand
GCTCACCTTGTTTTTCAAATGCAGATTGAATAATGATCTGGGGTTGTCCACCCTCAATATCAATCATCTGTGAAAAACTAGTATTTTTACGAAATGATTTCTTATTAGTGAGAAGATAAACAGCCTCTAAAAGGTTGGTCTTACCATTTCCATTTTGGCCAAAAATACAATTAATTCCGGAATTAAATTCAAAAACAGAAGCCGTTAGGTTTCTGAAGTTTTGAGTCTGTAATTTTTTGATTTTTCCGAAATTCATCCACTATAGCTTCAAGGGCATGATGATGCCGAGAAACTCTGGTATATCCTCAGCTTTGATAACCACTGGTGAAAGCTCATTATTAAATTCAAAAGTTACGTCTGTTTCATTGAGAACCGAAAGGCTTTCAATGAGATATTTTGCATTGAAGCCAATCTCAGTGGCTTTTCCGTCGTAAGCGATAGGAAGGTTCTCAGATGCCTGGCCCAGGGCTGGATGATTTGTAGAAATCACAAGCTCGTTTTTTTGAATGTTAAACTTAACTCCATTAGTCTTCTCATTTGAGAGGATTTTAATGCGTTTAACTGCGTTAAGGACTGCATTACGATCAATATGGAAACGGTTAGTCGTTTTTGCAGGTATGACTGTTTGATACTTTGGATACTCCCGTGCAATAAGCCGTATTGAGAGATAGTACTCATTTCGTGCGTTCACGAACATAAACGAGTCATCCAGCGAAATGGACACATCATCTTCTGGGAATGAATCGGCGATCTTTTTGAGCTCGCTAATACCTTTTTTAGGAATGATGACCCCATCAACTAAAAATTTATTTTCTCCGATAAATTCATGAGTATCCAACAAGGCAAGCCGATGACCATCTATGGCAACAGCACGGAGCTTAGACTCGGACAATTGGAAGTAAATACCATTTAGGTACAATCTTGTTTCATCGGTAGAAATCGCATGGGAAGTTTTATTGATAATATGAGAAATTTGTTTTGTTTTTAAACGGAACTCAGAGCTTTGATTTTGAAATGTTAGCTGGGGAAATTCCTCAGCCCCTGTGATTAAAAGTGAATAATTAATATTTTTACAGGTGAGATTTAAGAGGTTGCTATTATCAACACTGATGACAAGTTCGTCGTTAGGGAGTTCTCGCAAAATTTCTGAGATATTTTTGCTGTTAATACAGAAACTACCCTCTTTTTCTACTTTGGCGTTGAGGATAATTTTTGCAGATACTTCGAGGTCAGTGGCAATCAGTTCGATTTTCGTTCCTGATGTTTTAATCAAGCAGTTTGTCAGAATTGGGCGAGAGTTCTTTTTATCTACCACAGATAAAACTTTATTAATTGCTTCCCTGAGTGCCTGTGACTGGATCATCAGTTTCATAAATTTCCTTAGATGAGAATCAAGGTTTTAACTTTTATCCTCCAGATGATCAAGCGATGGTCTGATTGAATATTTTGTGCACCAGAAGCTCTCTTATATATTCTTTTTAAATTCTTTATTCTTATTAGTATGGATGGTGTTGATGCTTTTGAGAGGAGTGAGTAATTTTGATTAGTTAACCTTAATTAAACCTAAACTTCTCCACTTCAGCCATGTCGCGACTGAAAAACTAGTTCGTATATCAGATTCTTGAGGGAGTCTTAAGTTATCCTTTTCCACTAGTATTCACACTCCACTGACATGCTGCTATCGGCAAAAGGAAAATCTCTTTATAAATAAGACTGTTCGGCGAGTTTATATCCACATTTTGATCCACATTGTGGACAGCGAATCTGTTGAAACCAAATGGTTAACAAAAACTGCTGTTGAGATGTTTAAAACTTTATAAATAGAGTGATTTTTCGAGATCAAGGACTTGTTGCGCAAGAAGAGACTCAGTTTTGATACGATCGTTTATCGTCTTAATAGCGTGCAGGACTGTGGAATGATCTCGGCCAGAGAAGTAGTGGCCGTTGTCTTTTAGGGTCGGCTTAATGAACTTATTAGTAAGATACATAGCAACCTGCCTAGGAAGAGCCACTTCTTTTGTCTTGGCCTTACCACGGAGATCTCCGATGGGTATTTTATA
>JBGSSQ010000114.1:0-2889 GCA_041736975.1 Gammaproteobacteria bacterium | reverse complement strand
TCCCTCGTCAAAAAAATCGACTAAACACAGTTCTCAACTGACTACCCCACGAGGCCCTAGTACAGTTTCACACACACCGGGAATATTTAAGGCTCCGAACTAAGGTATCCTTTTCATATGGTGAGTAGGCTTTACAGTCCCCCACTGATCATCCTTGTCTACTGCACGAATGAAAATAGTCATTGTAATAATTTATTGTCTGCAAGCACAGCCTTGACAACAATTTTAAGTTCATATTAATCAATGGGTTGATAGTGCATTCTAATTCTTTGCATTAATTGGATTGACCTTGTAGTTGCAATTTACTTGGTATCTGGGTTATTATCGCCTCTTGTGATTCTATAAATTTTTACTTAACACATGGAGATAACAATGCAGGAACCTAACAATTCTTTTACAAACTTTAATCAAAAAGCATCAGAATTACTTAAAGCAATCTTTGAGCGCTATGACTCGCCACAGACTCAGAGCCTTAAACGTTGGTTGCAGGTCAATACTGCTGCTCATCCAACGGAGCTTTTTAAAGAGCTTTTACAATTAGAAAATGAGGCTGCGAAAGCGGGTGAAGGTTTTACAGGTAGTTCTCTATCGAGAAACCTTAGCCATGAATTAAATAGTGTAATGCAGATACTCCTTCCTTTACTTAACAAAGCACTACAAAACATTGCCGACGAAGTACAACACTTAAGGTCGCAACTCGTGTCAGTAACCGAGCGACGTAACTATTTCAAAGAGCAAGCTGAAAAACTAAATGACAAATTAGATGGCGCTAATAAAGCGATTCTCGATGAGTCAGTTGCCTATCGTGAAGAATCTAAGAAATGGCGTGGAGAAGTTAGCCAGTTGATGTCATTCAGAAATAGTTTTGCCGTCAATGGAGACCAGGATGATCAGGCCGATCAGAAAAGATCGATAGCAAGTGTCACTAACCAAACTATTGACAAATCTAAAAAGTATTTATGTGAGACAAAAAAACTATTGAACCCGGTCCATTTCGGAGCTATTGCTCTATTGGGAGATTATTTAGCCACATTTGACGGTAACCCCCCGCTTAGCCAGCGTGAGAAATTCTCCTATAAATTTGCTGTAACCTCTATAAAGCAACTCGTTGAAACTACGACTACAACTAGGGCGTGTTATAACCGTTTAAAGACGTCAACTGATTTAGCTACAACCACGGATGAATTCCAAGCACAATTCAAAATGGTGGAGGGCTATGTTGATGATGAGCCAGTTAAACTCCTCAATGATCAGCACAAGGCGAGTTTGAAAAATTGCTTAAAAGGCATGTTTGATAAAGCAGGTTACAATGTCCCAGAGCTCAAGAAGTATTTTCCTGCAAAAGGAACAAGTTCTACAGACTCGAATTCATCGAGTGCCTTTTTTAACGCCGACTCAAGCGTTACTCCCGCTGGACAAAATAATAATAATGCTCCACCATCCGAAGATGAAGATAAAAAACCTTCCGCTGATTCACTCCTAGCGTTAGGACTCAACAACAACTAAAGTGGTATTCATTTTGGGGTTGGGCTAAAATCCAACCCCTTCACTATTCACATGTAAAGGTTTTGATATGCAAGAACCAGGTTTTTTGGACAATGTTCCTCAATCTATTGACATCAACGCTCTCAAAGACTTGGTGAAAAATGGAGCAGAAGAAGTTCCCCTAAATATTATTGAAGAAGCTAAAAAACACCTAGATAGTTTTACAGCTGCCTCAAACCACAACATCATAGCCTCCCTCGACCTAAAACTCTACTTAGCCAAACACATTAAAAATTCTGAATATGCCATAAATCTCTGGGCAGAGGGCCAAGCGTATCATAAATCTTGGGCTCACCCTGGGGCTTATAAAGAAAGAACAGAATACCTGCTGTCAACTCACCTTCATTCGGGGAAGAATTCAAATCTTGTATGGGCTTCATTTAAAAAGCTTCCTGATGCTGAGCAAAAAGTTTATCTTGCACGCAATCCAAATTTAAAGTTATACCAACGATTCACTGATCTCCTGAATAAAGGAAATACGGCTCGAGCAGACTTGGTTTATTTAATTAATAGGCACCCTACCTTTATCTCTAACCAGTTGCAATTTAACGCAAAATTTCGCTCTCAACTCTTCGTATTCATGACAGACTGCACTCTATCTGAATTTAAACCACTACTTCGCCTTATCGCACAGACGCCGGAACTTGCAAAGGATTTTGAAAAGCAGCTGTACGAAGAGTTAAATCCTGAACCGAGCGATAACTTTTCCGCTCTTCTTAATTCTAAGAAAACTGAAAATATTTTAGTGATGATAAAATTTCGAAAAAAAATGGGACTTTCACTTGTCGCACGTAATGATATTGCCAACATGGTACTTCGCGCCCCTAAAGACTCTTTTACCCCTGCTTTTATAGCGGATGTCCTATTACATCGCCAACGTGGAGTTGATAAATATCGTTCAAAACTTAACAACCGTTTTTGGAAAATCAAGAACGCTATCGTGCTCAGATTGCCTACTGTTTTAGCCAAACTTTTTGAGCCACCTGTGAGCGAAGAAACTATCAATAAGATGCAGGAAATAATTAAAGCCATTGACAGTGAAGATCTTCCGCTGAAAGAACCACAAGAACAAGCTGATGACATACCCTTAATTCAACCAGGTACGTCTATAAGGTTTACTGGATTTCGTGAACTACTGAATAGAGGTAATGCAGGTCAGCAAAGTGAGAGTGAAGCTTCATACAATGAATCTGAAGAAAATAATGATGAAGATAGGTCACCAGATAAAACCCTTGAGGCAACTTCGCCTAAGTTGTCAACCCCCGTCTCCTTGAAAAAACAAGAGACACAACCATCGCCTAAAGCGCCGAGCATTCCCACAACACCAGTGAATCGTAGCCTTGC
>JBGSSQ010000111.1:0-2085 GCA_041736975.1 Gammaproteobacteria bacterium | reverse complement strand
CATCGAGGCTTAGTCATCGACACTCAGCAAATACAGCATTTTTCGTTTTGTGCCTCTTTAGTCATCCAGGTATTTAAAGTGGATTGATCAAGATGTAAGGCGTTTTTACTGAGTAATTGATTTAACCATTTCACCAGATTAATGTGCCAATCTTCCTTTTTCCATTGATGGAGGCTGGCAATATCGGCAGAGGCTTCATCAGTAAAATACTGTAAAAGCGTAGCGATGTTGATTTGTGCTGATTTGATTAATGACTCAGAGACGATAGTGAGTGGCGGACTATTTTGCCAATCATGCTTGTTGAGCTCACGTACACTCAGTGTCATGACCTCATTGGCTACAAGCTGGAATTCATGTGCTCTGATAAAACGCTGACCTGATGCGCGCACGCCTTCAAAGAGCAACACGCAACGATCGGCTTCAGCGGCTAACTGTATTAACCAGGTATCTGGACTGATTTGTAGTCTGGGATTGATGAGGCTAGTCGCTGACGCACCTATAGAATGCACGAACAAATGAGGATTGCCTAGTAGTTGGGGGCAGCGTTGATCGTCTGCCGTAGATGTCGGTATGCTACCTTTAGGCAGTAAACGACCGTCACTGATAAAATTCATGGAGAGATCACAAAAAATAATGTGGGTGCTTTTTAGTAACGGAATAATGAAGGTTTCTAACTCAATAATACCGCACTGAATATCATTATCATTAAGGAGTAATTGTCGAAGTTGACGTAGATTGTAGCCTTGAGCTTGTTGTAATAGATCACAGACCTGTAAAAACCCCAACATATTGTTTGACAGCTTGAGTATAGAAAGGTTGGATACATCATATTTTGTTAGGCTAGTTAAAAGAGTATCGCTCAGCTGGTGAGAGTCTAGATTCAAAATCTGTGGGTTTATGTCAGTGGTATCTTGGCCGGTTAGTTGTGGATATCCTATGGCCCCCTTTGATCGCAGTAGTGTTAAAGCGCTTAATGGTAACCCTTGGCAGCCATCAATCAGTGTATTATGGCTAGATAAGAGGTTGCCGGAACGTTGTGTGAGCCAATATTTTCCGCTGTCATTGTGACTGAAAAAATAATGGTTAGCACCATTGGATAATAGTAAAATCCCATCTGTTAGTAAATGAGCCGATTGAATGTTTTCTTCACAAGGTATCGATGCTAAAACACCCAATGCCACTTTTTTATCGAGGTAATTCCATTCAAGCAATTGATTGTCGCTGAGGAGTAATAAAGATTGTTGGTCATTGAAAAAGAGTGATCGAATTGATGTTTCTGGTGAGACTTTCAGCGTTTTAAAGCAATAAAAGGTATTGTTAATTTGATATAGGCTGATAACATTCTGACGTTGTATCGCCAGTATTTCGTCGTTGAGTGCTGCATTAAAGGGTAATGAACGATAAGAAATATCCATTGCATTGATCTTGTCATCACTGTGATCAATCTTAAATGAAACTGTCTTTAGACAGTGGTTATCCTGACCCAGTGACGCAATCTCCTGAGGGATGTTATGGAATTTTGCCTGGTGCTGTTCGTATAGTACACAAATTAAGTGTAAAAAGACATCAGATGATTGCTTTTGATTGGCTGGTTCAGCAGCAATAATGCAGAGCTTCCCATCATTGCACCAAGCTTTTACAGGGGCGAATGCTAGCGGTAAGCTCCAGAGAACAGGGTTGTTAGGTGTCTTAGCGGTGATAGCGCCTTTGGATACAGTGATTTTGAGCCCAAGTGCGTAGTCATAAATAGTAAGGGCATAACCCACTGATAACCGATAGTGGCTTGTCATGTTCAACGTTAATGCTGGTGTTGGCGCAGTATGAAAAGCGTAGAGTTGGTTAATAAGTCTATCATAGTGTTCTCGTAAGATGGTATCTGGTGATACGTCATTTGCCGTATCAAAGAGCGCAATTCGCGAGGGTAGAGGTTGTTTGAGTTTAGTTTTGGCTGCCAACAGCAATAATTCTTTTGCACCACTATCAGCTTGGTGCGGTGAGTGATGCATATGGGTGTTACGTAGACTCCAGATTTTCTTGAACAAGTCTTGAGGGCTTGTACTAGCTGGCATTTGCTCTAATAAATCC
>JBGSSQ010000109.1:0-7134 GCA_041736975.1 Gammaproteobacteria bacterium | reverse complement strand
GATTGTAAAGACCAATGAGTTTAAAGACGGCCAAAAAGTAAAAGCGGTTTGGGTTGCTGATGATACTAATGGTGCTGCACCTGATGATTATCAGGTGGGTGAAAGCGAATTATTGCTGTCAGAAAAATCTAAAGATAATGGGCAGGGACAATTTGCAGACGGCTATTGGAATATCGAGTTTTCGGTATCTAAGCCTAACAAGGGATGGCCTGTCGGTGAGTATCATGTCGATTTATATCTTGATGGTGAACTCTATGAAACCCTGCAATTTAGCGTTGAGTAAATAAAGTCACTACAGTTCTGTTGCAAGCCCCTTAATAAGGGGCTTGTTTCCTATGGGGCTAGTGGGCTGTGCTGCGCTGATTGACCAAAATGTCCCTACGCCGATGAAGATAAGCCAGATGGAAACAGCAGCGAATGTTCCGCTAAGGTTGAATAGCGTGTTTTCTACCACAGGCGTCAGTCCGCCCAAGATAGTAAGCCCCAGAGTAAAACCAATTGAGCTACCACGGTAACGATATTCAGGCGGAAAAATGTTTTTCAAGTACGCGTTGGAAGGGCCGAGGATAATATCATTGATGACGATTAATAGAGTTGAGCTTAGGATCAGCCAGAAAAAAGATTGCAAATCAACTAACGCCAGCAATGGAAATGCTAGTATTGTTAACAGTAGTGCGCCATAACGCATAACCTTGCGGGGTGACGAATAATCGGCGATTTTCCCGGTAATGAGTAACACAATCACCCCAACGGCAATCATCAGCGTTTGCAGCCACATCAATTGATGTGCGGTCATAAAACCTTTGGTCATTAACACTGGGTTGATGAAGGTGATGACGGTACTGAAAGGTACCGTAGCGAAACCGCCAATAAAGAAGCCTGCCAGAATTTGGCGTGGGTATTGCTGAAACAACTTCAGCCAGGATTGGTCTTTTTTATCCGCCGGTTTAAACTGGGGGGATTCGTGCAAATTTTTACGATAGAGTATCCCAAAGACCCCAATGAGACCGCCCACATAAAAAGCAATTCGCCAGCTCCAGCTAGGCATTCCCTGCAGAGTGAGCAGTACCCCGAAAAGTGAAGCCAATAGTGAACCGGCGGTCATCATCGCCGTCAGCAAGCCCCCCATAAAGCCTTCGCGATGCGCTTGCGCGTGTTCTACCACATAAATTCCAGCACCATTATATTCACCGCCAAAGCATGCGACTTGGAATGATTTGCTGACAACAATGAGGATGATGGACCAGATACCAATGACTTGGTAGGTTGGGGTAAGGCCAATAGCAAAAGTGGTGATAGCGATGCCGTACATAGAGAGTAATAGAGCCCGAGGCCGTCCGAAGACATCGCCAATATAGCCAAAAAAAGCCCCGCCTAGTGGCCGTGTGAGCATCGCAAGGCTAAGTATATAAAATCCATTGGTCAATGCCTCATAAGCATTTTTACCCGGGAAAAATTGAGTGGCGATAAGCGGTAGAAATATGCTAAACAAAGCATAATCGTAATACTCGATCATGGTGCCAATGGCAGCGCCTATAAAAGATTGAGTGCGAATGGTCGTGGACATCGATATATCTCTATATTTTTAATGAATAGACTATAGAGTTCGGGGTGAAAAATGTCAACGTGCTTGCTCAAGGATGGTTGCGCTCATTCCGTGCAGAGATAATTGATTGCGCATCTATTTTAATATACTATTTATCCAAGGATATGGTCAGCCTCCACCTTCGTCATTACGAGCGAAGCGAAGTAACCCAGATAAAAGTAACTAAAGCGGGATTGCACTGCGCTGCGCTACCTCATACCGGACCGCAAGTATTGTAACTTTCAATGGAGCACAGCAAAAGATGTCAACCTCACAGCGCATTGCCAAACTTTTTCGCAAAAACCCAGGTTTCTTCAGTCATATTGAAGGCCTGCGTGCACTACAGGCCGTTCGAGTTATGTTGCATCACATTGTGCTGTTTGGCGCATTTTTCTTTCAACCCGCTCAATACCTTGAGATGCTTAAGCTAACACTATTCAAAGCGGCAGGTTCAACCTTTGTGCTCTTAGACAGTTTTTTTGTAATCAGCGGTTTAGTGATAGGCTATTCATTAATCAATGAATTCAAAGCCAAGGGCAAAGTCGATATCGTACATTTTTTTATTAGACGTTGTGCACGTGTTTACCCGGTGTATCTCTTTGTTTTGGCGTTTTCAATCCCCTTGTTTTACAGTAACCTCCATAATATCTGGACCAATCTCCTGCAAATAAACAACATGTTGCCCATGAGCCAACAGTATCTAACATGGGCATGGACTCTCGCTGTCGAGTTTCAGTTTTACATTTTATTGGCTTTATTTTTAGTGCTACTTTCGAAAAACATTATTGGCAAAAAAACGTGTGTGGGTCTTTCAATCGTTCTTTTCTTCTTGCCGTTTATTATAACGCCGATAATCAGTATCACTCACCATTATTACTATTTAACCACCAACGCTTTTGTGCTCACTGCCCCTGAAAGCTTCGACTATATCAATATGGGGTTTGATAAAATCTATGTGCACATCAGTGCTCTTTTCTATGGTGTAATGACCGCCTATTTATTTGTCTATCAAAGTGAGAAGATTAAGGCATTAATCGCACGATTCCCTGCTGTTTATATCAACGTGGTAGCACTGCTTCTTATGGGGTTGGTGTTCTTTGTGGTCAGAAACGACGCGATGTGGTTTGTTGAAAAATCACGTGACGTTTGGCAGACTAGCTTCTTTTGGGCCGTTGCGGTACAGCGTAATCTCTATTCTTTAGTCTTGTGTTTATTGCTCGTATTGGCAAGCTCCCCAAGGGGCCTTGTTATGAAGGGCTTCGTTTATATCCTCGGCTCAGTCCTTTTTCGCCCCTTCGGGCGCATTTCTTTTACGACCTATTTGATTCATCCCTTAGTATTTATAGCCGGATATTTAATTTTTTTCTCAACACATGTAGTTGTCACAGCGGAAGATTATTTCCTTCAGGGGCTCTGGCTAATCATTGTTACCTACTGCATCGCTTTTCCCATCCATCTTTTTATAGAGCAGCCCGGAATGGAGAAAATGAAAAAGCTATTGCTCTGGTTTAGACGAAATAAGGCAATCAGTGTAGTGGCAACAGAAGGCGGTGCAATTTCTTAGGAATCTAAAAAGTACTGGATCACTAAGTTATTAAATCACTCAGGAGAAGCAGTCGAGCGGCCAAAGATGCAGCGCAATAGGGGGATCTGAGGAAGTCAAATTAATCAGGAATCACAGAGCCTATGTGATCTGAATGGCGCCTCATCGATGAATATTGTTATTTTTATTTAAACTGGGTTGAAGAGAGACGTTCCAATATTTTAAATGGCTCAGATCAACATTGCTGGGAATCTATTTTCAATTCACCAGTATGGACTTCTGGGCGGGATTTAGCTTTGAAACAATCTGCTTAAAACACATTGAACAGATTAAGAAGAAACTTGGCATAAGCGGCATCAATACCACAGATTTTCACACCACTGAATGAAGACGCACGAAACCTGTATAAAATACTAGAAACTGGAGAAAAGCTCACGGCCACACATTGCGATTATTTATTTCTTGATGAAGTCAGAGGCTTTGCTTATTCTCTAAAAAAACAAGCTCCGTGCTCGAGATATTGAAGGCTCAAGGCTAGGAATGCAAATCACTGGAGCTAAACGTGGATATATCATCACCTTCGACCAGGAAGAAACAATTGACGGAAATATCGAGGTAATACCTTTCTGGAAATGCGCTGTAGTCAAAAGAAGCCAGACATTGCATCATAAAGTTCTGGCATCCAGGAAAAACGGCTAATCACATTAATTGACAAGAAGTCGCGGCGTTTGTTTTACACAACGTTTATGCGGCTAGAGTCCTGTTTTCATCGACCAACTTTTTCGAGCGTGAGTTTGTGCCTGCACGCACTATTGCGTGGACCGCTTGCGGATATTCAACCTACCCCATAAATTAACCACTCATCTCCAGATATCTTTTTGGCACTGCCCGACTCATCTCACTGCTCTAGCAGCGAAGCCCCTGTGTGTCAGGACAAAATTGCTCACCGTGATGTGGGCCAGGCCAGGCGCGCTGTAGTAGTCAGCGTATGCCAGTAATCCATACGGGTAATAAAAGGGTATAATGAAAGCATGTCTCCAGGTGAAAATTTTCTCTTCGATGACGAAAAGAACATAACGGGAAGTGCAGTTGGTAAAAAACTTGGACCAGACGATAAATATTATCAGTGTTGTATTCAGATTCAACAAGAGAACGGCTCTTCAAAAATCTACATAGATGATGGTGACTTAGAAGATTCAATAAATTATAGAAAGGATGGGTCATTAATTGAATATAGCCGAGACAAACTTAAGATTTTAGTTTTAGCTTTGAAATCAATCATACCATTACTACGTCAAATTACTAAAGAGCTTACCCCACTGCAGATCAGTTGAGGACTACGAAAAGTTATTGCCATAGAATATTGAATTGGATTATGCCAAAACGGCATGATTAATCAAGAATTTTTTCGTGGATCGCTTACCTCCAAAATGACGCTTGCTAACTACGGGGTCATAGATTCGTATTTTCCACAATATGTACTATGCTTACAATACGGGTTGTGTAAAAGCATACCATAGCTCAAGGATTGAGTGAGTGTTGGAAAGGATTCAATGTATTAGTAGGAGTCCGGTTTAAGGGGCTTATAAGGCCTGAGAACCCGTGACTCTCGAGTGAGGAGATCTATTATGAACAGAGTATTTAAAAAGTATTTCAAAAAAACTGAAAAATCGACGGGAGTGACTAGACATTCCTCACAATTATTAAAGCATTTAAGCTGGGGCTATCTCCGTAAAGCCTTGTCTTCGGTGGTTCTGCTTGGTGTGTGCGGTGTTGCTAATGCCGGCACTTGGACATCCTTAGCTAATCAACCTTCATCTGCTGGGTTAATCGGTGCTCGGCACCCAATGGTGATGACGGACGGGTCTATTTTAGTTCAAGATAGCTTTTCGGAAGATTTCGGCACACCTCCCGCCACGGGACATATCTGGAAATTAGTGCCAGATATTAACGGTAGTTACCAAAATGGGACTTGGTCACAACTGGCCTCATTACCTATAATCGACGGAGTGCAATACGCCCCGTATTATCATGCATCTGCTGTACTGGCAGATGGACGAGTCCTTTTTGTTGGTGGAGAATTTAATGGCCCTAATTACGACTTTGTATTCACTAATGCTGGGGCAATTTATGACCCTGTCACTAATGTGTGGACCCCTGTAACACCACCTTCATTTTTTCCTTTTATCGGAGACATGGCATCAGTCGTTCTTGAAGATGGTAGATTTATGGTCAATGGGGTGTATGATTTTTCGTTTCCTAATTCAGCTAGAGCATCTGCACTGTTAGATCCGACAACCATGACCTGGAGTGAAATAGCAGGAACTGGAAAATTAGACTCAAATTTTGAAAATGGGTATACATTATTACCCAATGGTAAAGTCTTTCTGAAAGACACCTATTTTTGGACACCTGTTTCTGATGCTCAAAGAAAATCAGCTGAAATTTTTGATCCAGCCACTGAAACGTGGACGCCCACCACGAGCAGCCCTGTAATGCTTGGCACCCTCTATGCTAGTGATGACTATCCAGCTATTCTACGACCGGATGGAACCATATTTATCTGTGGGGCGCTTGGTAATACTGCCATTTATAATACTGTCAGCAGTAATTGGACTGTGGGCCCTGTTCTTCCAATGGTTACTGATGTTACCAGCTGGGGCGGAAATTTAGGCGCATTTACAGCATCGTTAAATATTAGTTCACCTTATTCTGCCAATTACTCGGCGGTGAAGTTAGGATCAAGGCCAGTTTCTCAAGCGGTATTCTCAATAAGTGGGCCTATCGTTCCAACTATTCCAAGTGATGCAAGCAGTGCAGTTCAACCCCTTCCTCCGGGTTCCATTGCTTTAATTGCTAGTAATGGTTTTTCGACATCCAACACTACGAAAGGTACGCGTGCGGTGGCTGCGGGTGCAATTGGTGTCATCTTCTATGACTCTGACTCTAGTGGTGCGGACTACATACATTCTGATATTTCAGGCCCTCATTCAGTTCCCAGTATCTTTGTCGAGTATACGACAGGCCAAGCATTATTGGCGAATCTGCCAGGATTAAATGGCACTATTAGCACCGTGGATAAAGTACAACTCGGCTGTACTGACTCCGATGCCGTTCTATTGCCTAATGGCAATGTTTTTTTCCCAGCGGCATGGAGCGATAATAGCAGAGCGTTCAGTTGGGGCATTCATATATTTGAATTTGATGGGACAAATTTACTCGAACAATCCACCGTGTTAGATAAGAATGTTCCAGGTTATGCTATACAGACCACTCTTTTACCAACGGGCCAGGTGCTTGTGACAAATCAATTTTCCCAAGATTCAGTCCAAGTCTACACCCCTACGGATCAAAGTCACAATCCAGGATGGGAGCCTGTTATCCAGTCAGTAAAATCTCATGTGAAACCCGGAAGATCCTATGTAATCCATGGTCTTCTATTCAACGGCATGTCTCAAGCTCATACTAAAGGAGATGACCGCATGAGCGCGACCAACTATCCTTTGGTGCGTATCACCAACCTGAAAACAGGGCATGTATTCTATACACGCACCCATGACCACAGCTTTATGGGCGTTGCAGCGACTACAAAACCTGTGCACACCACCTTTGATGTGCCCATCAACGATGTGCAAGGGAGCCCTATTGAAACAGGCCCTAGCAAAATAGAGGTTGTGGCCAATGGAATACCTTCACAACCCATTTGCATTGTTGTGCAAGGTAAAGGCGACGATAGTGAGAATAATGGCCTGGGTCAATTTAAGAAGGAGTTTAAAGGCCAATGTACAGTGCTAAAGAACCACAACGATGAATGAGATGATTAGAATGATAATTGATGCTTGCTAAAACAAATAGCTTAATGCATGACTACAGCGCCCCAACCTTGGGGCGCTTTTATGCTGCGTAGAAGGTGACGCGTCTTGTGAGGCGCTGGTGCCGCGCCTTGAATGGTGAAAGGTTTGGATATTATAGAGTTTTTATAGTGCCCTTTTGGGTGCAATATTAT